>JBAQER010000604.1:0-6540 GCA_049286845.1 Bradyrhizobium sp. | reverse complement strand
GTCCAGCGGTTTGACCACCTTGCGTTAGATAATCGGCGATATCCATTGTCGCTGTCTGGTATTCGACTTTGCCCCCAATGCTTGCCTCCAAATGCGCCACTTCTCGCTCGACATACAGACTTTTGGTGTCCGTATCGAAGACAAGGGAACAACGATCCTCGTGTGTGATCTCGGGGCCTTTTACCTGACGGTACAGTTCTCTTTTCAGGAGGGCCATTTTCCGTTCCAGATGAATAAGGCGCGATGGCCAGGTTTCCTAGCTCAATAAGGTTCGGACCTTTGTAACGGCGTCATAAATTTCGATCTGGAGCATCGGATAAGCCGATTTCAGTTTCCGACCCGATACTTCAGCAGCTTCGACAGTGTCAAACTCTGACTTGAAGTGCCCGTCGACGATCACCACAAATCCTTCCGTCGGTGGCCGGTCGGCACGTGGTGCCTTCTGCTCAGGCTCGTCAGTTGAGCGAACTGGCTTCTTCATCGGAACTCTCATCATGTCGCAGGCGCGCAACAGGTGGGCTCTTTGAGACCGAAAATTCCATCAAGCCGCGGATTGAAATTTCATTCGATCACGGCATCGGAAAAGTGAATGACAAAATCCGGAGACCGGAACTGGTTTACTTGGTTCGGACCTCCGGTTTCTTGCGATGGCCAAACAGGACTATGCGGCCTTGTTGGGTGCTGCAGCCTTGTTCGACCCAGGGGTCGTGCTCGGTGGAGCGCCTGCCTTGATATTGATTGTCTTGGTAGCCTTCACCGCCTTGGCGGGCTTCTTTATGGCGATATGTAGCACACCCTTGTCGAAATGAGCTTCGACGGCCCCGTCTTCCGGCTCGAAGGGCAAGGACATCGATCGATAGAAGGAGCCGTAACTCCGCTCCTCGATATGCCAGTCCTTTTCTTCTTTCGTACTCTCCGCCTTTTTCTCACCGGAGATGACCAGCTGGTTGTCGTCCAGGCTGATATTGATATCTTTCTCGTCCACACCGGGAAGTTCGGCTGTCACTTCGAAGGCGTCATTTGTCTCCGCAACATTGATTGCCGGCGCGCCCGCCCCAATGCTGGGAGAAGGCGAACTCTGATCGAATGCACGCAATGCGTTTTCCATTTCGCGCCGAATGGCTCTGAAAGGGTCGGATGCAAGCTCTTGGCCACTGGTCCACAATCTCGGGAGGCTCATCTGTTCTCTCCATAGGCTAGAGGATGTTTAAAAAGCCTGCTCCTCATGATCCTGATGGCCTTGACGTAGCTCAAAATGGCCAAGTTTTTTCGAGCCGGAAAGGCCGGCCGTGATGCCAATCAGCGAATGTACTTGCATCATGGCTCGCAAAAGCAAAATCAGCGACTATCTAGTTACAAGCATGCAAGAGAGCACGTCAGTGAGGTTGACCTAATGACTGGCAATTACCCATCGAGCTTCTATCGCCGCGTCGAACGCAGCTGGGCTGGACGCATCCAGTCGCTAAGACAAATCCGCGGCCAGATTGTCGTGGCAACCGAGCGTACATTGCAACGCATGTTCAACCGTGACGGTCCGTTGATCCCAATCCCGGTAAGAGCGGTCTCGGACCGGCAACGACGTGATCGAGGCCGATCACGTGATTGATTTTCCAAATCATAGCCGTTCATACGACCATACGCGGCGCGCCGTGCGATTTTGGGGGCATGACAGCGCTATAGAGGCCTCATTCTACATAGACGAAGAGGCGTTGAGACGAATTGAACCAGACGCTCGCCTCGATGAGTGGGGCTTTCTGGAAGCGTTCGATTCGAACCGCGATTTGATATGCGCCGCCGCGGCCAAGGTCTATGTCCGCGGAAGCAGAGGTTCTTATGATCTGGGTGCCGCTAATTTTTGAAACAATGGCCTGCGGTTTGGCGCCTCATGCCGTTCGCTTCCCGCGACTGCGGGGCAACAGTTGCGGGGATGCGGGTGGGGCTTCTTATGCCGCGGCCAACGGAACGCGCCATTTGATCAGCGCCACCTTGATACTGTCGTTTACGACCAGGCATGCGACCATTGCATAGCGGCGCGCCCATCGCCCTGACTTCTCGCTGGGCATCTCATCCTGCTCCGTTTGGTGCAGGACAACATTTTTGCGGCGCGGGGTTCCGCGCGCATTGGTCAACCGCGCGAGCATTTAACGTGCGAAATAGCGCATCAACTGCCCCTTCTTGTGCGCGACATATCCATCCTGCCAATCGGGTTCTGTATCGAGGAAGCCGGACCAACCCTTTTTGCCTTTGCGCTTGCGCTCGGTTTCGATGGCCCGGAACCGATAGTGGTCGTAAACGTCGAGGATGTGAACCGCATAGGCCTCCGCGAGGGCGCGATTGCCGCTAACGATCAGCATATTTTCATCGTTCGAATAAGAGGCTTTGAAACCCAAATTGTGGCTGCCGAGGATGACGTGGCAATCATCGAGGCGGGGGTCAATCACGACAAGTTTGTCATGAATGATGGCTCCGATTGAACCGCGGGCCGTCAGTTGCTCGACCCCAAAATCACCCAGCACATTGCGGTCGTCGATGCGTGATGCGCGAACAATTGAAACGTTCTTGTCGTCAAATGTCGCAGGCGAATCGCCTTCCTCTACGACCTCGCCATCCTCGCCCTTCTTCTTGGCGACATAGTTCGGCATCGCCTGTGCGCTCGAGACTGCGCCGCTCACCAGCAGTGAGCGATCGTGCAGGCCAATGTTGATCACCTCGCCGATGATACAATCGTTTCCTTTCTGTCCGGGATAGAAAGCCAGAAACAGAATAGCCTCCTTGGCGCGGCGCATCAGCCGATAAACATCGGTAAGATCAGGCGGCGTTGGCGCCTTTTTGGTCTTGGAGGTTGGTTTTTTCCGTTGCGGCATGTTCGGAGAAAACCAGACGCGCAATGTGGTGCTGTTTCCGCCGTCAATCTCCTCAGGAGTTTCATTGTCTTTCCGGAATTGCGCCCCTTGCTGATTATCCCCCATCGTCTTGCTGAATGGCTTAGGCACTTTGAGCGCGTCGTCCTTCATGCGCTTCCAATAATTCAGGTAGGTCTCGGCGATGTTATCGTCTTCGATCAGTAAAGCGTTGTTGGTCTGCCCTGCGAGGCCGGTGGAGGTCCAGTTGGTGCTGCCGGTGAGCACGGAACGCTTCCCGCCATTTGGCGGCACGTGGACGACGAATTTGTTATGCCCAATGTGAGTGGAATTGTTGAACATGCGGTGCTGGATATCTACGCCCTCATCGATGAGGCGCTTGCGGGCCGCCCTGTTGCGCTCATCCCACTTCTTGTCTTTGCCCGCTGACGTGTTCGACAAAATTAAGTGGATGCGAGATTTGTTGGCGATGAGAATGTCTTCGAGCTCGGAATCCTCCAGTTCGTACAGGCCAAGATAAAATTTTCCTTTACGTTCGAAGAGTTCCCGGATCAATGGAATGACATCGCCCGCGAGGTATTTGCGGTGCGGGTCGTCAGGATTTTCCAGCTTGTTGATCAACTCGTCGGGCTCGATGACGCCGTCCTCAAGCAGCACATTGCGCAACCACTGCGCGGAGAGAATTCCGTTGGTGAAGGTCGAGCGGAAGGGGCCGCGTCGACTCGTCACGAGAATATCGTTTGATTTGGCTGCGGGCGCGAGATAGCCGAGCGGTCGCGGCGTTCCCTCATACGCCTTGACACGAACCCTCACGGGCTTGCCGCCTGCTCCGATAATGGGTGCGCCTTTTTTGTCCCGCTTGACGATGTCCGCAAAGTCGATCCCGTTTGGCGGTACCGGTTCGAGACCCGCATGCATGTCGCCCACCGGTCTGATTTCATAACGCACGCGAACTTCATCCGGCCGGCGTTTGGCACCGTCTCGCTTCTTGCGGAGCGTGAGGTCCCGCCATGCAAGTTTTTGCACGGGCCATACGCCAGTATCCTGTGGAATCCAGTTTGAATTTCGCTGGCCCTTAAATGCGACCCAGGCAGCGCATTTCACCCTGTCCTCCCGGCCATCGGCGCGGTGCATCACGTTCCCGTTCTCGTCTACATAGACGCGGGTAACTTCGAAGCCGAGGCAGTCTTTGATCTTGCCGTCGATATCCCACGCAACGTACGCGACCTCGTTGTTTGCATACCCGCGAACTGAAATGATTTTTCCCATAATAAGATCCCCCCAACCGAAAATTGGTGCGTGTATTTATATACACAAATTACTCGTGGTTGCGATAACCTTCGACGACAAGCCCAAATCTCTTATGCGTCGGCTGCGGGGTGGCAGTGTCCGATTTCTGGCGGGTGGCGCTGGCCAGTTCAACGATCGTTTATCCCTCGACTCCAGATATTTACCGGGAGTGATGGCACGGCATTGTTGGTGCGGGCGGTGGGACTCGAACCCACACGACGTTGCCATCGAGGGATTTTAAGTCCCTTGCGTCTACCAGTTCCGCCACGTCCGCTTTGGTCACGAGATCAGATACTTAGCGCGTTTCCGTCGGCTTGGGAAATGGGGTAGGCTTGAGGGAAATCGCGGCTTTTCCTTAAGCGAGTGCTCGGGCCAAGGCAAAGCCTCATTCCCGACACCGGCGGCTGCTTTAGGCATTCTCAACCGTGTCGGTTTACGAAAGTCGCATGATCGTTTCGCTCAAGCATTCCCGGCCTCCGCTGCGCCTCGCTGCCGCGATGGGGCTGCTCGCCTCCGCCATCGGGCTCGGCGGCTGCGCCGGCATGAGCGACGGCATGACCACGGCGTTTGCCGATCCCGCCAAATACGATCTCTACGAGTGCAAGCAGCTCGAGGCCGAACGCAAATCGCTCGCCGCGCGTCAGGCCAGTCTGCAGGCCCTGATGGCGAAGGCCGAAACCGGCGCCGGCGGCGCCGTGGTGGCCGAGATCGCCTATCGCAACGACTACATCGCGGTGCGCGGGCAATCCCAGTTCGCCGAGGAAGCCTGGCAGCGCAACCGCTGCGTCGCCGGTGCGCCGGCCGCCGTGACCGCGCCGGTGCCGCCGGTTATCGCGCCGGCGCCAAACCGTGCGGCGAAGCGCTAAATCAGGGCGCGCTCGGCGCTCACACCCGCCAGTCGTAGATCCAGTCCTGCCGCGCCAGCATGCGCTGCGGCCCCATCGCGCGGATGAACCAGTCGCGCGCCAATGCCGCCGGGCCGCTCAGATGATAGATCGCGCCGTTGTGCCGAGCGGTACGCTGCACGCGGCTGACGCGGGCGCGGCGCAGCCGGCCGTAGCGCTTCAGCGCCGCCGCAATGCTCGCGGCGGTTTCGCCGTCGCCGTCGCCGAGGCACTTGGCCAGCACCGCGGCATCCTCGATCGCCATGCCGGCGCCTTGCGCGGCAAACGGCAGCATGGCGTGAACTGCGTCGCCGAGCAGCGCGATCGGGCCCTCGCTCCATTCGACGCCTTCGGGCACCGCGAAGAGTGCCCATTTGCGCCAGTCGTCGACGGCGTTGAGCATCATCCGCGCCGGCCCCGGCCATTTGTACGAGGCGAACGCGTTCTTGATTTCGGCGTTTTCGCCGGCCGTACTCCAGCCCGGCCGGTTCCAGGTGCCGGGCACCACGGCGACGACGTTGATCTGGCGCGCGCCCGAAATCGGATAGACGACGAGATGCGCGTTCGGCCCCATCCAGAGCTGCACCCGGCGCGAGGTATATTCGCGCGGCAGCTGCGTGGCGTCGAGCGTTCCGCGCCAGGCGATCAGGCCGGAGAATTGCGGCTGCGCGTCCGGAAACAGATGATGCCGCACGGTAGACCAGATGCCGTCGGCGCCGATCAGCGCTGTCGCCAATTCCTGATGGCGCGTGTTGCCGCTCCGCTGCACCACCGTCAGCCCCTTGGCATGGGGAGCGGCGTCCTCGAACTGGCAGCCGAGCCTGAGCTCGATATCGGGATCGTCGGCCACCTGCGCCGCCAGCGCGCCCTGCAGGTCGGCGCGATGCACCACCCAATAGGGAGCGCCGGCGCGAAAGGTGGCGGCCTCGCCGAGCGGCAGGCGGCTGATTTCGCCGCCGGCGCGCGCGCTCATGATGCTGACGGCGTCGGGGATGACCGCGCGCCCGGCAAGCCGCGGCTGCAGTCCGAGTTCGACCAGCACGCGGCTGGCATTGGGGGAGAGCTGCAAGCCGGCGCCGACTTCCTCGAGCCGCTCGGCCTTCTCCAGCACGACGACGCGAAAGCCTTGCGCGGCGAGCGCCAGCGAGGCCGTCAGTCCGCCGATCCCGGCACCAGCGACGACGATGGTGCGAGACGCGGCCACGGACCGGTCAGGCGACCTTCAGCACGCACTCCGGCGGCCGGGCTTCGCCGGCCTCGAGGTCGGCGGCGTAGCGATAGAGCGTCGAGCAATAGGGGCAGATGATCTCGTTGTCGTTGCCGAGATCGAGGAAGACATGCGGGTGATCGAACGGCGGATTGGCGCCTACGCACATGAACTCCTGCGAGCCGATCTCGATGACCGGAACGCCGGCGTCATTGTGGAAGTGCGGGACGACATGGTCGGACATTCTATTTCACCCTGGGTGGCGACGGCGGCGCAGACAAACAACGGGACGCGGCAG
>JBAQER010000603.1:0-2379 GCA_049286845.1 Bradyrhizobium sp. | reverse complement strand
GACGAGAAGGGCGCGACTAAGCCCACCGGAGGTACGCTGGCGGTGTTCGATCCACCTTCCGGCCCGGGCGTGCGCGTCGATACTTTTGGGTATGCCGGGTACAAGACCAGTGCAGCCTTCGACTCTTTGCTGGCCAAGGTGATCGTTCATTCGCCGGCCGCAAGCTGGCCCGATGTGGTGCAGAAGGCAGCGCGCGCCTTGCGTGAATTCCGCATCGGAGGTGTCGCCACCAACATCCCGTTCATCCAGGCGGTGCTGGCGCATCCGGATTTCGCCGCCAACCGTATTGCCACCGACTTCATCGATGCCCACGTCGCCGCGCTGGTCGGCGCCACAAAGGAAATCGCAAGGCCGCTGTTCTTCGCGGCCGGGGACGCTGCCGGCGAAGCGGCTCCATCTTCCAACGCCAGTGAGCCCGCCGCCGGTCCGGCCGGATCGGTGCCGGTGGCGGCGCCCCTGCAAGGCACCATCGTCGCCATCGAGGTCTCGGAAGGGGATCTGGTGCGCCCGGGGCAGCAGATCGCCATCCTCGAATCGATGAAGATGGAACACCTGGTGGCAGCACCGCAGGGCGGCAAGGTCACGAAGGTCACTGCCTCGAGCGGCGCGACCCTGATGCACGGCGAGGCCATCCTGTTTCTCGAGCCTGCCGAGATCGAGGGCGGTGCGGCGGAGGAAGAAGCCGCCATCGATCTCGACCACATCCGCCCCGATCTTGCCGATCTCATCGCCCGCCACGCCATCACGCTCGACGAGAACCGTCCAGCCGCAGTCGAGCGCCGGCGCAAGACCAATCAGCGCACGGCGCGGGAAAATATCGCGCAACTGGTCGATGAGGGCTCGTTCGTCGAATACGGATCGCTGGCGGTCGCCGCCCAGCGCCGCCGGCGTAAGCTAGATGACCTCATCAGGAACACGCCGGCCGATGGCCTGATCGCGGGCGTTGCCACCGTGAACGCGGATAAATTCGGCGCGCACGATGCCCGCTGCATGGTGATTTCCTACGACTATACCGTGCTGGCCGGTACCCAGGGCCACATGAATCACAAGAAGATCGACCGCATGCTCGGCCTGGTCGAGCAATGGCGGATGCCGCTGGTATTCTATGGTGAAGGCGGTGGCGGCCGCCCCGGGGATACCGACCGGCTTGGCATGACCGGCCTCGACGGGCCGTCATTCGTGCAGTTTGCGAAGCTCTCCGGCCTGGTGCCGGTCGTGGGCGTGGTGTCCGGCTATTGTTTCGCCGGCAACGCCGCGATGCTCGGCTGCTGCGACGTCATCATTGCGACGAAGAATGCGTCGATCGGCATGGGCGGCCCGGCAATGATCGAAGGTGGCGGTCTTGGCGTCTACCATCCTGCGGAAGTCGGGCCGGTGTCGTTTCAGGCGCCGAACGGCGTTATCGACATTCTGGTCGAGGACGAGGAGGAGGCGACCAGCGCCGCGCAGAAATACCTGTCCTACTTTCAGGGCTCAATCACGGAATGGAAAGCCCCGGATCAGCGCCAGCTGCGGCGCGCGATCCCCGAAAACCGGCTGCGGGTCTATGACATCCGCACCGTCATCGATCTCCTGGCCGATGAGGGATCGGTGCTCGAAATACGCCGGGATTTCGGCGTCGGCATGATTACCGCCTTCATTCGCATCGAGGGCAAGCCGTTCGGACTGATCGCCAACAACCCGAAACACCTCGGCGGAGCGATCGATGCGCCGGCCGGGGACAAGGCCGCGCGTTTCATGCAACTCTGCGATGCCTTCGACATTCCGATCGTGTCGCTGTGCGATACGCCGGGCTTCATGGTAGGGCCCGAGGCAGAGAAGACCGCGATCGTGCGCCACGTCGCCCGCATGTTCGTGACCGGAGCGAGCCTGACTGTGCCGCTGTTTGCCATCGTGCTGCGCAAGGGCTATGGCCTGGGCGCGCAATCCATGATCGGCGGCGGTTTCCACGCCTCCTTCTTCACGGTGGCGTGGCCGACCGGCGAGTTCGGCGGCATGGGCCTGGAAGGCTATGTCCGGCTTGGCTTCCGCAAGGAAATGGAAGCGATCGCCGATCCCGTCGAGCGGGAGAAATACTACCAGGCCAAGGTTGCCGAACTCTACGCCAACGGCAAGGCGACCTCGATCGCATCCGTCCTCGAGATCGACGAAGTCATCGATCCCGCCGAAACCCGCCGCTGGATCATGGCTGGCCTCAATTCCGTGCCGAAGCCCGAACCGCGCAGCCACCGCAAGCGGCCCTGCATCGACGCCTGGTAGGATCGCGAAAGCAGAGCCGATCGGGGTTGTGCCGCCCTTCAAGGGTGCCGATCGCGGGCCCTTGCGTTTGAAAGCTTTGACATGAACCGGGTGATGAGCGCCGCCACCTCGTCGGGCTTC
>JBAQER010000602.1:0-2726 GCA_049286845.1 Bradyrhizobium sp. | reverse complement strand
CCCTCAAACTGGTCTTTTGTTGATTTGTTAGCGTGTGGCGAGTGCTCCGGCCTCTCGCAAGGCCGGAGCATGCAGATGCTTATTTCCGATCAATCGCGCTCGACGCACATGGCGATGCCCATGCCGCCGCCGATGCACAGCGTGGCGAGGCCCTTCTTGGCGTCGCGCTTCTGCATCTCGTGCAGCAGCGTCACCAGCACCCGCGCACCGGAGGCGCCGACCGGATGGCCGATCGCGATCGCGCCGCCATTGACGTTGACCTTGGAGGTGTCCCAGCCGAGGTCCTTGTTGACCGCGCAGGCCTGCGCGGCGAACGCTTCGTTGGCCTCGATCAAATCGAGATCGCCGATATTCCAGCCGGCCTTCTTCAACGCGGCGCGCGACGCCGGGATCGGGCCGGTTCCCATGATCTTGGGATCGACGCCGGCCTGGCCCCACGACACGATGCGGCCCAGCACCTTCTTGCCTTCCTTGGCCGCCTGCTTCGCGGTCATCAGCACCACGGCGGCGGCGCCGTCATTGATGCCCGAAGCGCTGCCGGCGGTGACGGTGCCGTCCTTCTCGAACGCCGGCTTTAGCTTGGCCATCGCATCGAGGGTTGCGCCATGGCGGGGATATTCGTCGGTATCGACGACGATGTCGCCCTTGCGGGATTTGATGATGACCGGGACAATCTCGTCCTTGAACTTGCCGGCCTTCTGCGCGGCCTCGGCCTTGTTCTGCGAAGCGACGGCGAATTCGTCCTGCTGGTTGCGGGTGATCTGGTACTGCCGGGCGACGTTCTCGGCGGTATTGCCCATGTGGTAGCCGTTGAAGGCGTCCCACAAGCCGTCTCTGATCATGGTGTCGATGAACTCGACCGGGCCCATTTTGGTGCCGCCGCGCAGATACTGCGCGTGGGGGGCCATGCTCATGGATTCCTGGCCGCCGGCGACGACGATGTTGGAATCACCGTTGAGCAGCGCCTGGTAGCCGAGCGCCACCGTGCGCAGGCCCGAGCCGCAGAGCTGATTGACGCCCCAGGCCGGGCTTTCCACCGGGATGCCGGCGGCGATCGAGGCCTGGCGGGCCGGGTTCTGGCCCTGCGCCGCGGTCAGGATCTGCCCCATGATGACCTCGGAAACGCGGCCTGGCTCGATCCCGGCGCGCTCCAGCGCGGCCTTGATGGCGACGGCGCCGAGATCGTGCGCGGGCGTGGTGGCGAAGGCGCCGTTGAAACTACCGACCGGGGTGCGGGCAGCGGCGACGATGACGACATCGTCTGACATGGACATCTCCTGAGGTTGAGCTTTTTGGGGCTTGAGGGCGTGGGTGGCGGACGCCGGATTGGCAGGCCAGTCTCCTAGCTCATCCTCTTAACGTAGTTGAGGCATGTCAATCGGCCAGAGGACGAAATCTTGCCGCGGCGCACTCAAAATGACGTCCGGGCATTTCCAGGCAAAGCGGAAGCCGGTTTGCCGTCAGAAAATGACCTACCTTAGATTGCGCGTCGTCTAACCTCAAAACCGGTAGCCGCGGACCAAGCGCTGCACATTCCTGAGCAGGACCTACGCCTTGGAATTAACCGTGGCGCACAAAACGGTAGCCGAACCGCATTGAAAATGCTTACTTTGCTGCGATGCGTTGCTCGTCTGCCCTTCGGCGATGCCGTCGGGTTCCCTTGTCCTCGGTGTGCATTGTGTGAGCCATGGCGAAATCAGACCAACCCACCACGATCAAGAAATACGCGAACCGGCGGCTCTATAATACCGGCACCAGCACCTATGTGACGCTCGAAGATCTCGCAGCGATGGTGAAGGACGGCGAGGACTTCCTCGTCTACGACGCCAAGACCGGTGACGACATTACCCGCTCGGTGCTGGCGCAGATCATTTTCGAGCAGGAAAACAAGGCCGGCCAGAACCTGCTGCCGACCACCTTCCTGCGGCAGCTGATCCGCTTCTACGGCGACAGCATGCAGATGGTAGTGCCAAAATATCTCGAACAGTCGATCGACACGCTGACCCGCGAACAGGAAAAATTCCGCAAGCAGCTGACCAACACCTTCTCAGGAACGCCCTTCGCACCTCTGGAAGAACACGTCCGCCGCAACATGGAACTGTTTCAGCAGACCTTCTCGATGTTCAAGCCGTTCGTGCCGCCGCGCGCCGGGGCCGCAGCCGAACCTGAGAAGGCGCCGGAGCCGGCGCCCGACGCAGACAATATCGACGACCTGCGCCGTCAGATGAAGGACATGCAGGAGCGGCTCGAACGGATGTCGAAAGAGCCGAAGAAGGAAGAGCCGAAGAAGGAAGAGTAGTTTCTTCCTTTGTCGTGTCTGCACGGGAATTTCTCCGCGTGTCGTCCCCGCGAACGCGCAGGGCTGTCCGGGGAATGGTTCATTATGTCGCGGGTGCATGCCCGGTTTGACCGGCATGAAGCAGGTACTTTCTGGTTGTCGAGACTCAGAAAGGGACCGGGCATGCGGTTTTGCGATAGCATTTTTGGACGGCTGCTGAAACCGATCTCGCGGGGTCAACTCGCAAGCACGGTGGAAAGACACAACGGGAATGCCTACGACAAGGTGTTGAAGAGCTGGGATCACCTGGTCGCGCTGGTGTTTGCCCAACTCGGCGGCGTCGATAGCCTGCGGGCGCTGGAAGCGATCTGGAACGCCAATTCGCATCATCACTACCATCTTGGGGTGGGTAAGCTTGCGCGTTCGACGCTGTCGGACGCCAATGCCC
>JBAQER010000601.1:0-3690 GCA_049286845.1 Bradyrhizobium sp. | reverse complement strand
AATGCAGCCAGCCGCAGCCGAGGTCGAAAGTGACCTCGGGCGACGCCAGGATGGTGTGGCCGCGCCCGCCGACGCGGTCGCGCGCTTCCAGCACGATGACGGAGAGTCCGGAATTTTCCAGCGCCCGCGCGGCGCCGAGGCCTGCGGCGCCTGCGCCGATGATGGCGACGTCGACTTCGGAGGGGAGGGACATGACGTCGTCTATTTTGTTGTCGCGCCCGCGCCAAAGCGCGAAGCGCGTCTTCGCGCAGATGTCGCGGGGCATCCACGGTTACTTACTTAGTATCCAAAACGTGGATGGCCGGGACAAGCCCGGCCATGACGGTATTTTCGTTCAGTTACGACGGTCGCGTTACGCCACCGCTTCCTTGGCCTTTTCCGCGCGCTTGCGGTCGTTGGCGTCGAGGAACTTCTTGCGCAGCCGGATCGACTTCGGGGTCACCTCGACCAGCTCGTCATCCTCGATATAGGCCAGCGCCTTTTCCAGCGTCATCCGGATCGGCGGCGTCAGGCGCACCGCTTCGTCCTTCGAGGTGGTGCGGAGGTTGGTGAGCTGCTTGCCCTTGAGAATGTTGATCTCGAGGTCGTTGTCGCGGGTGTGCTCGCCGACGATCATGCCCTTGTAGACCTTCCAGCCCGGCTCGATCATCATCGGGCCGCGGTCTTCCAGCTTGAACATCGCATAGGCCACGGCCTCGCCCTGGTCGTTGGAGATCAAGACGCCGTTGCGGCGGCCCTGAATGTCGCCCTTGTAGGGCGCGTAGCCGTGGAACAGGCGGTTCATGACCGCGGTGCCGCGGGTGTCGGTCAGGAGCTCGCCCTGGTAGCCGATCAGGCCGCGGGTGGGCGCGTAGAACACCAGCCGCAGCCGGTGGCCGCCGGAGGGGCGCATCTCGATCATCTCGGCCTTGCGCTCGCTCATCTTCTGCACGACGACGCCGGAATGCTCCTCGTCGACGTCGATTACGACTTCTTCAATCGGCTCCTTCCATTCGCCGGTAGCTTCGTCCTTTTGCAGCACGACGCGGGGACGCGACACCGAAAGCTCAAAGCCCTCCCTGCGCATGGTCTCGATCAGGATCGCGAGCTGCAATTCGCCGCGGCCGGAGACTTCCATGGAATCCTTGTCGGCAGCTTCGGTGACACGCAGCGCGACGTTGCCCTCGGCCTCGCGCAGCAGGCGGTCGCGGATCATGCGGCTCGTGACCTTGTCGCCCTCGGTGCCGGCAAGCGGCGAGTTGTTGACGATGAACGACATCGATACCGTCGGCGGATCGATCGGCTGCGCCACCAGCGGCGTATCGACGGAGGGATCGCAGAAGGTGTCGGCGACGGTGCCCTTGGTAAGGCCGGCAATGGCGACGATGTCGCCGGCTTCGGCCTCCTCAAGCGGGGTGCGCTCGATGCCGCGGAAGGCGAGGATCTTGGTGATACGGCCACTCTCGATCAGCTTGCCGTCGCCGCTCAGCACCTTGACGGCCTGGTTGGGCTTGATGGAGCCGGAGGTGATGCGGCCGGTAATGATACGGCCGAGATAGGGATTGGCCTCGAGGATGGTGCCGATCATGCGGAACGGACCTTCCTCGACCGTCGGCGGCGCGACATGGCGCAGGATCAGGTCGAACAGCGGCTGCATGCCGGCGTCCTGCGGACCGTCGGGGCTTTCCGCCATCCAGCCCTGCTTGGCCGATCCGTACAGGATCGGGAAATCGAGCTGCTCCTCGGTGGCGTCGAGCGCCGCGAACAGGTCGAACACCTCGTTGATGACTTCGGTCGGACGTGCGTCCGGCCGGTCGACCTTGTTGATGACGACGATCGGCTTCAGCCCGACCTTCAGCGCCTTGGAGACCACGAATTTGGTCTGCGGCAGCGGGCCTTCGGCGGCGTCCACCAGCACCAGCGCGCCGTCCACCATGTTGAGGATGCGCTCGACTTCGCCGCCGAAATCGGCGTGGCCCGGGGTATCGACGATGTTGATGCGGGTGTCCTTCCACTGCACCGAGGCTGCCTTGGCGAGGATGGTGATGCCGCGCTCGCGCTCCAGATCGTTGGAATCCATGGCGCGCTCGACCACGCGCTGGTTGTCGCGGTAGGTGCCGGATTGCTGCAGCAGGCGATCGACCAGCGTGGTCTTGCCGTGGTCGACGTGGGCGATGATGGCGACGTTGCGAAGGTTCATAGCTGTTCTTCTGGCTCGGACAATGGCTGGAGCGCGATCTCACCGGAAAACCGGGACCCACTTTTCCGGATCACGCTCAAAAACCTGGAATTCTGAAGGCGCCCATGGCGCCTAAAAAGGAAGCCCGGCCAAAAGGACCGGGCAAACCTTACTCGTTGCGGCGCAATATATTCAGAAAACGCCAAAAAACAATGGGTTGTTTCGCATTTGGTTAGCCGATTTTCGGGTCCAAAGTGGTCGACCATAGCGCCACATCGGCCCGATCCCGCAGAGTCACGGTCATCTGCCCGGTTCCGCCGTCTATTCTGACATGACCGAAGAACTGCATCCCGGCCGACGGCGGCAGGTTCCGCTTGCCCGGGCCGGGCGCCTTGATGAATTTCACCTCCGGCCCAAAAGTGTTGTCGAGTCCATTCGGGCCGAAAGTGCCGGCGTTGAACGGGCCGGCGACGAATTCCCAGAACGGCTCGAATTCCTGGAATTGCGCCTTGTCCGGATTGTAGTAATGCGCCGCCGCGTAGTGCACGTCCGCCGTCAGCCACACCGTGTTGACGATCCCGGCTGACTTGATGAAGCGCAGGAGATCGGCGATCTCGAGTTCGCGGCCGCGCGGCGGACCGTCGCCCTGCGCAATTGCTTCCGAGCCTTTCTTGTTGGGCCCGTCGTCATAGACGATGATGCCGAGCGGCATGTCGGAGGCGATCACCTTCCAGGTGGCGCGCGAATTCAATAGTCCGCGCTTCAGCCACGCCAGCTGATCGGGTCCGAGGAAGTAGCTCTCGGGACCGTATTCGGTCTGCAGATTGGGATTGTTGGCGCCGCGATAACTGCGCTCGTCCAGCATGAAGACGTCGAGATGCGGCCCGTAATTGAGCGCGCGGTAGATCCGGCCCGGCTCGGCGAGGCTCTGGCGCAACGGATACATCTCGTGGAACGCGCGGGCCGAGCGCGCGGCGAGCAGCATGACGTCGCGCTCCTTGTAGGCGGCGGGGAGCTGTTTCGACGCCGACCAGTTGTTGACGACCTCGTGGTCGTCCCACTGCACGAAGACCGGCACCTCGGCGTTGAAGGCGCGCAGATTGTGGTCGAGGAAATTGTATTTGTGCGCCGCGCGAAACTCGTCGAGCGTCTCGGCGACTTTTGATTTCTCCGGAATCGTGACGTTCTTCCAGATCTTGCCGTCGGCGAGTTTCACTTCGGAGGCAATGACGCCGTCGGCGTAGATCGTGTCGCCGGAATGCAGCAGGAAATCCGGCCGGTGCTTGCGCATGGTGGCGAAAGTGACCATGCCGCCGTCGTCGGGATTGATGCCCCAGCCTTGCCCCGCGACATCGCCGCCCCAGACGAAGCTGACGTCGCGCCGATCGGCGGGCGCGGTGCGGAAGCGGCCGACGACCGGCTCGCTCGATATGCCGGGGTGCGCGAGGTCGCGGAACCGGACGCGATAGAAAATCTCCGGCCCGGCGGGCAGATTTTCCAGCAGCATTTTTGCGGTGAAGTCGCTCTCGGGC
>JBAQER010000600.1:0-2475 GCA_049286845.1 Bradyrhizobium sp. | reverse complement strand
GAATGCCACGAGCGCGGCCAGCCCGTCTTGGTCGGCACCATTTCCATCGAAAAATCGGAGCGGCTTGCCGGTTTCTTGAGCCGGACCGGCGTGAAACACAACGTCCTCAACGCCAAGCAGCATGAGCGGGAAGCCGAAATCGTCGCCCAGGCCGGACGCAAAGGCGCCGTCACCATCGCCACCAACATGGCGGGCCGCGGCACCGACATTCTCCTGGGCGGCAACCCCGACTTCATGTTCAAACAGATCCTGTACCGGGAAGAGAACCTGTCGGACGCACGCAAGCTGGAGATCTTCGAGGAGATCCGGTCCGACTGCGAGAAGGACAAACAAGAAGTCATTGCGGCCGGCGGACTCCACATTCTCGGAACCGAGCGCCACGAAAGCCGCCGGATCGACAACCAGCTCCGCGGCCGCGCCGGCCGCCAGGGCGACCCTGGATCGTCACGATTCTATCTGTCGTTGGAAGACGACCTGATGCGCATCTTCGCCTCCGAGCGGGTCTCTCAACTGATGCTCAAGCTCGGCATGGAGGAGGGTGTCCCGATTGAGCACGGCATGGTCACCAGGGCCATCGCCAATGCTCAAAAGAAGGTCGAGGCCCACAACTTCGAAATCCGGAAACAGCTGCTGGAATATGACGATGTCATGAACAAGCAGCGCGAGGTGATTTACCAGCACCGGCGCGCCGTCCTTGGCGGGACAAATCTAAAAGAGGATCTGGGCGATATGATGGACGGCCTGGTGACCTCCGCGCTGAACATCTATTGCCCGGCTGAACAATACCCCGAAGAATGGGATATCAAAGGGCTCGCAGAACTCATGCATGGCCAGTTCGCACTCGACATCACCCAAGGCAAGAGCGACGGCGGCGAATCACTCCGCGACGTGGGGCGCGATGCTTTGGTCGAAGATCTGCGTACGCAGGTGCGGGAAGCCTATGACCGGAAAGAGCAGGAGCTGGGCTCCGACCAGATGCGCTTCCTGGAAAAGAACTTCATGCTCCAAGTCATCGACCACCATTGGAAAGACCACCTCCTTGGCATGGATCATCTCCGCGACGGGATCGGCCTGCGCGGCTATGGACAAAAAGACCCGCTCATCGAGTACAAGCGCGAGGGCTACGATCTCTTTGTCGGCATGATGGAGCGAGTCAAAGCCGACGCGCTGGATCGGCTCTTCCATGTCCAGGCAGTCCGGAGCGAAGGGCAACCGACAGCAGCAACACCGCCGCCACCCGTCATCTCACGCCCCCAACCGGCACTCATCCTCAATCGCGGGGAAGAGCCGATCGCCGCTCAGACGGCTCATCGCAGCGACGACAAAGTCGGCCGCAATGACCCCTGCCCCTGCGGCAGCGGGAAAAAATACAAGAAATGCCACGGGACGTGAAGAGGCTCGGCTGACGAAGGGCGCGGACCTTCGGCGTCGCCATGATGCGACGGGCCTCCACTACTCCTGATCACGAGTCCCACCTCACCACGCACGACTCTAAGGCTGCGCCGAAGCGTCGCAATGCCGTCGTGCGTGGCCGTCAACACCTACTACGATATGGCAGACGCCATGGCGAACGCCTAGCCCACATGATTCATGACGGTTCGTCGCGAAATCGCTGAGCCGCGCCGCGAGACCGGCGCACGGAGCGGTAAAGACCCGAGGCGTACTCGTGCAGTACGTGGAGGGTCCGAGGGGCGAGCCCGCCAGCCGAAGACTTGTCGTAGCAGCGGATCGGCGATTGCAGCAGAAGCGTTCATGAATCATGCGGGCTGAGTCCGCATCCCTGCTTCTCCGGTAAAGTCCGCGAGGAGCCTCAGCGTCGTGAAGGAGAAGGTGGGGAGCTCCTACTGCGCCCATCGAGCAACCCTCACCCTTACTAAATGATCCTTCCAAGCTCGCTCGTTATTTCATCAGGGATGGGGGCTGATTGATCTTCCTCTGCGCGCGTCCAACGAGGGCCTTCTGAGGCCGCAGCGTTGCGCGAGCACAGAAGATCATCAGGCACCATCCCCTCCCCCTCGAATAGGGAGATTTGCCTGAATTTCCAATACTCTTCGCCTTGACTTAGCGACAAGCGGAAAGTTAATCTACGCCTCTTTTACCCTCCCTGAGGTACAGGCATAGTCTGTCCGTTTTCTCGGGTTGGTTCGAGCTGTCTTCACAGAGCCGAAGGAGTGGTCTGTGTCGTTAGGACATCCTGAACTCGTCACTGCTATTTCGTCCGAGATCGCCGGGAACGGACCGATTCCCTTCGTCCGTTTCATGGAACTGGCGCTCTACCATCCTCAATACGGCTATTACATGCGCCAACCGGACGGTGCGAACTCTGAACGCATCGGCTGGTCCGGCGATTTTTACACCAGCTCCGATGTGCACCCGATCCTCGGCCGCGCAATTGCCGCGCAGGCTGGACAAATGGATGAATTGCTGGGTCGCCCTTCCCCCTTCACGATCGTCGAAATGGGCGCAGGAAAAGGG
>JBAQER010000599.1:0-5878 GCA_049286845.1 Bradyrhizobium sp. | reverse complement strand
GAGTCCGTCGGGCGGCGCGACCGGGCCGCAGGCGGCGCGGCTGCGGGCGTCGAGCGCCTTCTGCAGGTCGTCGGCGTTCCAGCGGCCCTCGCCGACCCAGACCAGCGAGCCCACCATCGAGCGCACCTGGCTGTGCAGGAACGAGCGCGCCGAGGTCACGATGTTGACGGCGTCGCCGTCCCTGATCACGTCGAGCTGGTCGAGCGTTTTCTCCGGCGACCTGGCCTGGCATTCGGTGTCGCGAAACGTGGTGAAGTCGAACTTGCCGACCAGCCGCTGCGCGGCCTCATGCATCGCGTCCGCATCGAGCGGCCGCGGCAGCCGCCAGACCTTGCCGATGTCGAGCGCGAGATTGGCGCGGCGATTCGATGTCCGATAGAGGTAATGGCGCTTCTTCGCCGAGAACCGCGCCTCGAACGTATCGGGCACGACCTCCGCACTGAGCACGCCGATCGGATGCGGCCTCAAATGCGCATTCAGCCCGTCGCGAAACCGGCCCGGCACGAAATGCTTGGCGATATCGCAATGCGCGACCTGCCCCAGCGCATGCACCCCGGCATCGGTGCGTCCGGCGCCGTGCACGCGAACCTGCTCGCCGCAGATCGCTTTCACCGCATCTTCCAGCGCGCCCTGCACGGAAGCGCCGTTTTCCTGCAGCTGCCAGCCGCAGAACGGGCTGCCGTCATATTCGATGATGAGTTTGTAGCGGGGCATCAGACCAGCCGCATCGGCGGCTTCAGCGGGGTGCCGCGCAGGAAAACATCCGCCTTCATCGGCGCCTTGCCGGCGCGCTGCAACTCGAGAATCCGGATTGCGCCGTCCCGGCAAGCTATCGCGAGGCGATCGTCGAGCAGATCGCCCGGCTCGCCGGAACCTTTCGCCGGTTCGCAGCGCAGGATCTTCACGCGCACCTGCTCGCCGTCGAGCGCCATTTCGCACCATGCGCCGGGAAACGGCGACAGCCCGTGAATGTGGCGCAGCACTTCGCGTGCCGGCCTGTTCCAGTCTATCCGCGCCTCGGCCTTTTCGACCTTGGCGGCGTAGGTGACACCATCGGCGCTTTGCCTGGTCAGCTGCAATTTGCCTCGTTCCAGCGCGCCCATCGCGCGCACCATCAGGTCGGCGCCGAGCGGCGCCAGCGCGTCGTGCAGATCGGACGCCGTCATCGCGTCAGTGATCGCCAGCCGCTCGGCCATCGCGACGTCGCCGGTATCGAGGCCGACATCCATCTTCATCACCATCACGCCAGACTCGGCATCGCCGGCCATGATGGCGCGGTTGATCGGCGCCGCGCCGCGCCAACGCGGCAGTAGCGAGGCATGCAGGTTGAAGCAGCCAAGCGGTGGGGCGTCGAGAATGGCCTGCGGCAGGATCATGCCATAGGCGACGACCACTGCCGCGTCGGCGTTGTGCGCGCGAAATTCTTCAAGCGCCTCCGGCGTCTTCAAGGTCGCAGGCGTCAACACGGGAATGCAGAGCCGCCGCGCTTCCTGCTCGACCGGGGTCGGCTGCAGCTTCATGCCGCGCCCGGCAGGCTTTGCCGCGCGAGTGTAGACGGCCGCGATCTCGTGGCCGTGGGCCACCAGTTCCAGCAGCGTCGGCACAGCGAAATCGGGCGTGCCCATGAAGATCAAGCGGAGAGGCATGCGTTGGAAGTTTCCTGCGGGAAATTCGGTTTACTCGTCATGGCCGGGCTTGTCCCGGCCATCCACGTACATGGCCTGCAAAGAAAGTAAGGCGTGGATGCCCGGGTCAAGCCCGGGCATGACGACTGAGAGACCCTACTCCGCCGCCCTCTTCGCGGCCTTGGTAAACTTCTTCAGCACGCGGTCGCGCTTCAGCTTCGACAGATAGTCCACGAACAGCACGCCGTTGAGATGATCGATCTCGTGCTGGATGCAGGTGGCGAACAGGCCCTCGGCGTCTTCCTCATGCACCTTGCCGTCGAGATCGGTGAAGCGGATGCGCACCTGGGACGGCCGCTCGACTTCCTCGTAATAGTCAGGGATCGACAGGCAGCCTTCCTCGTAGACCGACATCTCTTCCGACGACGACAGTATCTCCGGATTGATGAAGACGCGCGGCAGCGGCTTGGTCTCGCCCTCCTCGCTCTTCTTGGCGAGGTCCATGGTGATCAGCCGCAGCGGCTGGGCGACCTGGATCGCCGCGAGCCCGATGCCGGGCGCGTCATACATGGTCTCGAACATGTCGTCGGCGAGCTTGCGGATCTCCGTCGTGACCTTCTCGACAGGCCTGGAGACGAGCCGCAACTGCTTGTCCGGCAGGATGATGATTTCTCTGAGTGCCATGATTTCTCTAAGTGCCTTGGCGGGCGATTTAAGCTGCTGATTTGCCGGGGTCAATGCGCCGGTGGAACTGGTTTACCGGCGGTTAACCACGAAGATTAGCGAAATATTAACCACGAAAATTAACCCGGAATTCACCATAAATGTTCCCTCTTCGTTCGCGTTCAAGGGCGAATCGGCTACAAGTTCTGGCATGAATGAGATTCTTTTGATCATTGGCGACGTCCCGGTCCGCACCGCCGACGCGCTGATCGGGTTCGGCGCGCTGGCGCTGCTGTTGCTCCTCACCATCGCCATCGTGATCGCGCGGTCGGGCCGGCGCGGCGCGGAACTGGCGATGGCGCAGGCCATCCGCGCCGACGAACTGGAAGAGCGCTTGAGCGAAATGATGCGCGCCCAGAGCGAGGCCACCGGCCGCGTCGACGCCATGGGCCAGGCGCTGGCCGGCCGCCAGGCCGACATGGCGCGCGCGGTCAACGAACGGCTCGATTCGGTCACCCATCGCGTCGGCCAATCGATGGAACAGACCACGCGCAACACCATGGATTCCCTGCGCGTGCTGCACGAGCGGCTCGGCATCATCGACAATGCGCATAAAAATCTCACCGACCTGACCTCGCAGGTGACGACGCTGCGCGACGTGCTCGCCAACAAGCAGTCGCGCGGCGCCTTCGGCCAGGCCCGGATGGAAGCCATCGTCCAGGACGGCATGCCGAAGGGTGCTTACGAATTCCAGTACACGCTCTCCTCCGGCAAGCGGCCGGACTGCGTGGTGTTCCTGCCGGATCAGCGGCCGCTCTGTATCGACGCCAAGTTCCCGCTGGAAGCGATGACCGCGCTGCATGACGCGCGCAGCGACGAGGAACGGAAATTCGCCACGCAGCGCCTGCGCGCCGACGTGATGAAGCATGTCAGCGACATCGCCGAGAAATACCTGATCGCGGGCGAGACCCAGGATACCGCGCTGATGTTCGTGCCGTCGGAATCGGTCTATGCCGAAATCCACGACGGTTTCGACGACGTGATCCAGAAAGCCTATCGCGCCCGCGTGGTGCTGGTGTCGCCGTCGCTGTTGATGCTGGCGATCCAGGTCATGCAGCAGATCCTCAAAGACGCGCGGATGCGCGATGCCGCCGACCAGATCCGCACCGAGGTACTCAATCTCGGCGACGATCTCAATCGCCTCCGCGACCGCGTCCTGAAGCTGCAAAAGCACTTCGGCGACGTCAACGAGGACGTCCGCCAGATCCTGATCTCCGCCGACAAGATCGAAAAGCGCGCAGGCCGGATCGAGGAACTCGATTTCAGCAAGACGGAAGCGCCCATCGAGCCCGCAGGCATCGTCAAGCCGGGCGCGCCCGAGCTGTTTCCGCTGCCCCGCAAGCTGCAGGCAGGGGAATAGGGCGCGGTCGACGTAAGGCACAGAAGCGCAACGTATTATGCTGTCTTCGCCCGGCTTGACCGGGCGACCCAGTATTCCAGAGACGGCCAATGGGAGCACGCAGCTTCTACGTCTACATTCTGGCCAGCCGCATCGGCGGCACGCTTTACATCGGCGTGACCAATGATCTCATTCGTCGGGTCGCTGAACATCGCCTGAAACTGGTGGGAAGCTTTACGGAGAAGTATGACGTCGTCAGGCTGGTCTACTTCGAACAATTCGATGACCCCGAAAACGCGATCAAGCGAGAAAAGCGGCTGAAGAAGTACAACCGAGCATGGAAAATCCGGCTGATTGAAGAGCTCAATCCCAATTGGGATGATCTGTATCCAAGCATCGCGGGCGTTTAGATTTCTCCGCCATGCCACATTTTTCCGTCATACCCCACGAAGGGGTATCCAGTATTCCGAGGAGGCCGTTGGCGAACTTGGACTTCACGGAGTACTGGATCGTCCGCCTTCGCGGACGATGACATCGAGGTTGTCGCCAAGCCGGGCGATGACAATACCAATTTATGGCCCCGAATCTGCTAGCACTGCGGCATGACATCCATACCCGAAGCTGCCACCAAACCGCCATCCGCCCGCTCCGCCCCCCGCGCCTCCTGGCGCGAAGGATGGGCGGTGTACCTGCAGCGGCGGGTCTTGATCGTGCTGCTGCTGGGCTTTTCCTCCGGGCTGCCGCTGGCGCTGTCGGGGTCGACACTGCAAGTGTGGATGCGGGAATCCGGCGTCGATCTCGGCACCATCGGGCTGTTCGCGCTGGTCGGCACGCCCTATACGCTGAAATTCTTGTGGGCGCCGCTGGTCGACGCGCTGCATGTGCCGTTGTTCACCCGCGCCTTCGGCCGCAGGCGCGGCTGGCTGTTGTTCTCGCAACTCTTGCTGATCGGCGCGATCCTGCTGCTGGCGCTGACCGACCCGGCGCGCTCACCGTTGTTCGTTGCGCTCGGCGCGCTTTTGGTCGCGACGATGTCCTCGACCCAGGACATCGTGGTCGATGCGTTTCGGGTCGAGAGTCTGCCCGAGAGCGAGCAGGCCGCCGGCATGGCGTCCTATGTCGCGGCTTATCGCATCGGCATGCTGGTCTCGACCGCCGGCGCGCTGTTCATCGTCAGCGGATTCGAGGGAGCTGGCATCGCGCGATCGTTGGCCTGGACGTGGGGCTATGTGGTGATGGCGGCGCTGATCCTGATTGGCACCGTCACAGCGCTGGCCGCAACCGAACCGGCACAATCCGAGGCAGCGGAAGCCGCGACCAGCGCCGAGACGGCATTTTCGCGCGTGCTCCACGCCGCGATCGGCGCATTCTCCGAATTCCTGGTCCGCAAGGACGCGCTCGCGGCGCTCGCCTTCGTGGTGCTGTTCAAATTCACCGACGCATTTTCCGGCACCATGACCGCGCCGTTCGTGATCGACCTCGGCTTCAGCAAGGTCGACTACGCCGCCATCGTCAAGGGCGTCGGCCTCGCCGCCACCCTGATCGGCGGCTTCGCCGGCGGCTATGTGGCGCGGCGCTATCCGCTGGCCGCCAGCCTGTGGATCGGCGGCGTGCTGCAGGCGGCTGCCAACCTGTCGTTCTCCTGGCTCGCCTATGTCGGCGTCAATCAATGGGCGCTGGCGTTTGCGATCTCGGCGGAAAATTTCACCAGCGCGATCGGCACCGTGATCTTCGTCGCCTACCTGTCGGCACTGTGCAAGAACCCGCTGCACACCGCGACGCAGTATGCGCTGCTCACGGCGCTCGCCGCGGTGGGACGCACCTATCTGTCGTCAGGCGCGGGCTATGTGGCGAAGGCGACCGGCTGGCCGCTGTTCTTTGCGATCTGCGTCGTGGTCGCGGTGCCGAGCCTGATCCTGCTGGCCTGGCTGCAGCGGCGCGGGCATTTCGACGAACTGGGGCCGGTGAAGGTTTAAGCGGCGATCTGGCAACGCGGCGTCAGCACCCTCAGTTGTCGTCCCCGCGAAGGCGGGGACCCAGTATTCCAGAGCAGATGTGATAGAATCGAAAGAGCACGGCGTACTGGGTCGCCCGGTCAAAGCCGGGCGATGACAATGGTGTTTGTTGTGACCGCTTGGCATGCTGCCATAGCGCCTCAATGCTTCGTCACCACGCTCCATTTCGTCACCAC
>JBAQER010000598.1:0-11266 GCA_049286845.1 Bradyrhizobium sp. | reverse complement strand
GATATAGGGCGGATTCGAAACGATCAGATCGAACGGGCCTGACAATGCTGCCGCATAATCGCAAGCCACGAAGCCGGCACGGCCGGCAAGCCCAAGATCGACCGCGTTGGCGCGCGCCGTCTGCAGTGCCGTCACGCTGATGTCGGTGCCTATCCCATATGCGTCGGGCAGTTCGGACAATAGCGCCAGCAGAATTGCGCCCGAACCGGTGCCGATGTCGGCGATCCGCACCCGGCGATCCGGACACGGCGTCCCACGCAGCATTTCCAGCGCCAGTTCGACCACGGTTTCGGTGTCGGGCCTCGGCACCAGCGTCGCGGCCGAGAGGGTAAACGGCAGTCCCCAGAATTCCCTGGTTCCGAGAATGCGCGCGACCGGCTCGCCATCGAGGCGGCGGCGCGCAAAATCCTCGAGACGAATCGATTCGGCCGGCGTCAGAAGCCGGCCGGCGGCCGTGATCAGACCGGTGAGATCGAGACCGAGCACAGCACCGGCCAGCATCCGCGCGTCGAGTTCGGCGGAGTCGATGCCGCCGGCTTTGAAGCGGGCCGTGAGCGCGCGCCGCGCGGTCTCGACGGTTTGGCCGGTGAAGGAATCGGTCATGCCGCGTCCTTGCCCAGCACTATCCATGCGTCGTCCCCGCGAAAGCGGGGACCCATACGCCGCGGCCTCACGATATGGGTGGTGGAGGTTGATACCTCCCGTGACAGCGAGCGTCTGTGGCTATGGGTCCCGGCTCGCGCTTCGCTTGGCCGGGACGACAAGGTGCTCACGCCGCCGCGCCCTGGGCGGCGAGCTGCGCCGCCTGATGCTCCGTCGTCAGTGCGTCGACCAGCTCGCCGAGGGCTTCGCCCGCGATCACCTGCGGGAGTTTGTAGAGCGTGAGATTGATACGGTGATCGGTGACGCGGCCTTGCGGGAAGTTATAGGTGCGGATGCGCTCGGAGCGGTCGCCGGACCCGACCTTCTCGCGGCGGTCCGCCGCGCGGGTCGCATTGATGCGCTGCTGCTCGGCGTCGTAGATGCGGGAGCGCAGGATGTTCATCGCCGACGCCCGATTCTTGTGCTGCGAGCGGCTGTCCTGCATCATCACCACGATGCCGGTCGGAATATGGGTGATGCGGATCGCGGATTCGGTCTTGTTGACGTGCTGGCCGCCGGCGCCTTGCGCACGCATGGTGTCGATCTTCAAATCGTCGCTCTTGATGTCGACGTCGACCTCCTCGACCTCCGGCAGCACCGCAACCGTCGCCGCCGAAGTGTGGATGCGCCCCTGCGTCTCGGTGTCGGGCACCCGCTGCACCCGGTGCACGCCGGATTCGAATTTCAGCTTGGCGAAAGCGCCGCGGCCCTTCACCTCGGCGATGATTTCCTTGTAGCCGCCCATGGTGCCTTCGCTGGCGGAGATCACCTCGACCTTCCAGCCCTGCAAGGCCGCGAACCGCTCATACATCCGGAACAGGTCGCCCGCGAACAATGCGGCCTCGTCGCCGCCGGTGCCGGCGCGGATTTCCAGCACGACGTTGCGGTCGTCCATGGCGTCCTTGGGCAACAGCGCCACGCGGATCTGCTGCGCCAGTTCGAGCACGCGCGCGGCAAGCGTTTCACGCTCGGCCTCCGCCATGCCGCGCATCTCCGGCTCGGTTGCGGGATCCGATATCAGCGCCTCGATATCGGCGATTTCCCTGTCGGCGGCGCGGTAGGCTTTCACCGCGTCGATCAGCGGATTGAGTTCGGCGAGTTCGCGCGTGATCTTGACGTAGGCTTCCGAGTTCACCTGGCCGAGCAACTGCGCCTCGAGGGAGGCGTGGTGCGCCAGCAGAATATCAAGTTTGGCTTCGGGGAGCATCGACATGGTCAGGTCTCGAATACACGTGCATTCAGCAAGAGTGGATACCGGTTTTGCGTAAAGAATGCGCGTCGACTAAGAAATTTGGGGAGCGTTGTGCGGGCAGGGCCTCGCTACAACGACAGCCCCTCGGCCTCGGCAAATTCCGTCAGCTTCTGGCGGATCGACACGCTGCCGGACGGCGCGTCGAGTAGTGGCGTTATCACGGCTTCGGCCTTCCTGGCGTCGAGGTCGAGGATCAGCGCCTTGACCGGGCCGTGCGCGGTGGCCGACAGCGACAGCGAGCGGTAGCCCAGGGCGACCAGCGCCAGCGCGCCGAGCGGCTTGGACGCCATCTCGCCGCACAGCGATGCGGATTTTTTCGCCGCATTGGCCTTCTGCACGATCTCGCGCAGCGCCCGCAGGATCGGCGCGGACAAGGGGTCGAACCGTTCGGACACCTTGGCATTGCCGCGGTCGACCGCGAACAGGAACTGGAACAGGTCGTTGGATCCGACCGAGACGAAATCGACCTTTTTCAGGAGTTCGTCGAGCTGGTAGAGCAGCGCCGGCACTTCCACCATCGTGCCGACGTCGATGCGTTCCGGCAGCGCGTGGCCATGCTGGCGCAGGTAGGTCAGTTCACGCTCGACGATGCTCTTGGCTGAATCGAATTCGGCGACTTCGGAAACCATCGGGAACATGATGCGCAGCGCGCGGCCACCGCCGGCCCGCAGCAGCGCGCGGATCTGGCCGCGCAGCAGGCCGGGGCGATCCAGGCCGAGCCGGATCGCGCGCCAGCCGAGCGCGGGATTTTCCTCGATCACGGTCTCCATATAGGGCAGCGCCTTGTCGCCGCCAATGTCGAGGGTGCGGAATGTCACCGGCTTCGGACCTGCGGCGTCCAGCACCGCGCGGTACAGCGCCAGCTGGTCGCTGGAGCGCGGCAGGCTCTGGCCGACCATGAACTGCAATTCGGTGCGGAACAGCCCGATGCCGGCGCTGCCGGTGTCGTCGATGTGCGGCAGATCGATGATCAGGCCGGCATTGATCATGAGTTCGACCTTCTGGCCGTCCCTGGTCACGCAGGGCTTGTCGCGCAGCGCCGAATATTGCGCCTGCCTTCTGGCGCGAAACCGCACCCGTTCGGCATAGGCCGATTCGATTTCGGCCGACGGGCGGACATAGATCGAGCCCGAGGTGCCGTCGACGATGATGGCGTCGCCGGGATCGGCGATGCCGGGCGCGTTGGCGATCTCGCCGACCGCGGGGATGCCGAGCGCGCGCGCCACGATCGAGACGTGGGAATTGGCGGTGCCTTCCTCCAGCACCAGTCCGCGCAGGCGCTTGCGGTCGTAGTCGAGCAGGGCCGCGGGGCCCATCGCGCGCGCGATCAGGATGGCGTTGTCGGGCAACTGTTCCCGGGACGGCGCGTGATCCTGCCCCACCAGCTGCCGCATCAGGCGATGGCCGAGATCCTCGAGGTCATGCAGGCGGTCGCGCAAATACGGATCGGTGGAACGCAGCATGCGGGCGCGGGTATCGGACTGCACGCGCTCGACGGCGGCCTCCGCGGTCAGGCCGGTGGCGACCGCTTCATGCAGCTTGTGCGACCAGCCGTGATCGTTGGCGAACATCCGGTAGGCTTCCAGCACGTCGCGGTGCTCGCCGCCTTCGGCGACGTCGCCGCGCTCCAGCATGCGATCGAGGTCGGCGCGCAGTTTGGTCAGCGCGGTGTCGAGCCGCTTGATTTCCTTCGGCAGGTCCTCGGCAATGTAATTGGTGATGACGACGCGCGGCTCGTGCAGCACCACGTGGCCGAGCGCGATGCCGTCGGACAGGATTGCCCCGGTCTTGTGCAGGGAATGCCGCGCGGCGGGCTCGGCGCCGGGCTGTGCCAGCGCCGCCAATTCGCCGGACGCGATCATCTCCGCCAGCACCATGGCGGTGGTCTGCAGCGCCTCGACCTCTTCCTCGACATAGGTGCGCTTGGCGCGGTTCTGCACCACCAGCACGCCGAGCGTGTTGCCGGCGCGCAGGATCGGAACGCCGAGGAAGGAATGGTAGATCTCTTCGCCGGTTTCCGGGCGGAACGAGAATGCCGGGTGGTTTTGCGCGTCGCTCAGGTTGAGCGGCGTCGCCTCGCTGGCGACGAGGCCGACGAGGCCCTCATGGGCGCTCAGCACGGTCCTGTGGACGGCGTCGCGGTTGAGGCCCTCGGTGGCGTAGAGCTCCAGCGTGTTGTCGACGCGCAGCACATAGGTCGAGCAGACCTCGGCCACCATGTTGGCGGCGATCAGCACCACGATCTTGTCCAGGCGTTCCTGGGCCGAGACCTGCTCCGCCATGGTTTCGCGGAGCCGTCTCAGCAAGACGCGGGGGCCTCCCGACGCGCTCCGCATGTGCCGATACCTCCCCCCGCGAAGCCAGCATCCGGGGTGGCCGGGAGCTGGCACTAAATCCAAGAAAAACAACAATTTTATTCATTCGGCGGTGCCGCAAGGTCCGAAACCGGCCGAATCAGCGTCGCTAAAACTGTGGCACAGTTTGCGGCAGCCCACCTGTCTGGCCGTATAGCGAATTGAGGCTTGTTTTGCCAAGCAAAACGCCTGCCAGAGCTGATAACGTCTCTGTCAGCCCAATGCTGCGCCCGCGAAGGGAAAATCATTCTAAAATGAATGATTGCAGTGTTCGGATTCCATGATTCGGCGAGCATTCTTACCTCTCCCGCTTGCGGGGGAGCGTAGGCCGCCTTTGGCGGCCGTCCTTAGAAAAGGACGCCGAAGCAAAGCTTCGGCTACGGCGCGCGGAGCGCGGCGGGTGGGGTAACTCTCTCCATTCGCGCCGGTGCTTGCGGAGGCACACCCACCCCGGCCCTCCCCCGCAAGCGGGAGAGGGGGCGCACCGGCAATGACGCTACATCGAGGCCGGCACCCTCAAGCCTGGTCGAGCCCGTAGAGCGTGTGCAGCGTGCGTACCGCCAGTTCGGTGTAGGCGGCGTCGATCAGCACCGAAAACTTGATTTCGGAGGTGGTGATGGCGCGGATGTTGATGTTGCGCTCGGACAGCGCCTTGAACGCCATCGCCGCGACGCCGGCATGGCTGCGCATGCCGCTGCCGATCACCGAGACCTTGGCGACGTCGGTGGCGCTGTCGAGCCGCGCATAGCCGATCTTGCCCTTGGCCGAGGTGATGGTGTCCTTGGCGCGGTTGTAGTCCGAGGCCGGCACCGTGAAGGTGAGGTCGGTGGTCTTGCCGTCCTCGGAGACGTTCTGCACGATCATGTCGACATTGATATTGGCATCCGCCAGCGGCCCGAAGATCGCGGCGGCGACGCCCGGCTTGTCCTCGATCTGGCGGACGGAGATCTGGGCTTCGTCCTTGGAAAAGGCGATTCCGGTGACGACGTGGCTTTCCATGATTTCCTCCTCGCTGCAGATCAGCGTGCCCGGCGGCTGATTGGCGTGCGGGTCGATATCCTCGGGCTTGTCGAAGCTGGAACGGACGAACACCGGTATGTTGTGCACCATGCCGAGTTCCACCGAGCGGACTTGCAGCACCTTGGCGCCCTGCGAGGCCAGTTCCAGCATGTCCTCGAACGCGATCTTGTCCAGCCTGCGCGCCTTTGGAACCACGCGCGGGTCGGTGGTGTAGACGCCGTCGACGTCGGTATAGATATCGCAGCGGTCGGCGTGGATCGCGGCCGCGATCGCCACCGCCGAGGTATCGGAGCCGCCGCGGCCGAGCGTGGTGATCCGGTTGGTCTGCGGGTTGATGCCCTGGAAGCCCGCCACCACGGCGACCTCCTTGCGGTCCCTGAAACGGTCGACGATTTCGGAGCCGTCGATCTCCAGAATCCGGGCCGAGGCGTGGGCGTCGCTGGTCCGAATCGGGATCTGCCAGCCCTGCCAGGAGCGCGCCTGGATGCCGAGCGCCTGCAGCGCGATCGCCAATAACCCGGCGGTGACCTGTTCGCCCGAGGCCACCACGGCGTCGTATTCGCGCGCGTCGTGCATGGGAGACGCCTCGCGGCACCAGTCCACCAGCTCGTTGGTCTTGCCGGCCATCGCGGAAACCACCACGGCGACGTCATGGCCGGCATCGACCTCGCGCTTCACATGGCGGGCGACGTTGCGGATACGGTCGATATTGGCGACGGATGTGCCGCCGAATTTCATCACGAGGCGGCCCATGACGACTGGTGCATTCCCTGAGTGGTTGAGTATGGTGACCGGCACGCAAAACCGGAGCGCGCCCGCCAAAAGGCGCGTATACATAGCGGCGCGGTTGCGGGCAAGCAACCGGGTCCCGGGGATCCCCGGATTGGCACGGAATGCGGCGTTTCAGGGGTAATTGAGGCCAGCGTATGGGGCGTTATATCGACGATATCCTGCAGCCCGGCGAGAAGGTGCTGTATTCGACCAACACGCACTGGATATTCTTCCTGCCTGCGATCGCGATCTGGATCGTGGCCATCGTTTTCCTTGTCCTGTCGCGCATGGTTGTCGGCGATACCCCCGTGCTGCTTTGCCTGTCCATGGCGGCCGTATCGGCCATCGCCGCGCTGTACAAGACCCTGACCGCCTGGTTCCACCGCTGGACCACCGAGACCGACGTCACCAATCTGCGTGTTGTCCACAAGACCGGGTTTATCAAACGGCAGACTTTTGAGATGAGTCTCGACAAGGTCGAGAGCGTCGACGTCAACCAGAGCATTCTCGGCCGCATCCTCAACTACGGCGACGTGTCGATCTTCGGCGTCGGCGAGGGCAACAAGACAATCGACACCATTGCTTCGCCGCTCGAATTCCGCAACTACATCACCGCGCGATAGGAGCGACGCGCCGTCCATGGCCATGCAACAGAATCCTGCCAATCCTTCCACAGCCCCGGCGCCTGGGTCCACCGTCGACCCCGCCGAGATCGCGAAATTCTCGAAACTGTCCAACGAATGGTGGGATCCCAACGGCAAGATGGCGCCGTTGCACAAGATCAATCCGCTGCGGCTGACCTATATCCGCGACGCCGCCTGCCGCAAGTTCGAGCGCAACGTCAAGAGCCTGAACTGCCTGTCCGGGCTGCGTATCCTCGATATCGGCTGCGGCGCCGGCCTGTTGTGCGAGCCGTTCACCCGGCTCGGCGCCCAGGTGATCGGCGTCGATCCGTCCGCCAGCAACATCGCGGCGGCGAAGCTGCATGCCGACAAGGGGCATCTGTCGATCGATTACCGCTGCACCACCGTCGAGGAGATGGACGCGCGCGAGCGCTTCGACATCGTGCTGGCGATGGAAGTGGTCGAGCACGTCAGCGATGTCGGCATGTTCCTGAACCGCTGTGCGGCGATGCTCAAGCCCGGCGGCATGATGGTGCTCTCGACCCTGAACCGCAACTGGAAGAGCTTTGCGCTCGCCATCGTCGGCGCGGAATACGTCCTGCGCTGGCTGCCGCGCGGCACCCATCAATGGGACAAGTTCGTCACCCCCGACGAACTCGCGCACCACCTTCACAACAACAAGCTCGCCATCACCGAACAGGCCGGCGTGGTCTACAGCCCGTTCGCCGACAAATGGAGCCTGTCGTCCGACATGGACGTGAACTACATGGTGGTGGCGGAGGGGCTGTAGCTCATTCGTCATTGCCGGGCATAGCCGTCCAAAGGACGGCGTCGCTTCCGCTCGCCTATGACCCGGCAATCCATCACTCTTCGAAGAGGATGGATACGCGGGTCAAGCCCGCGGATGACGACTGAATATGTTGAGCGCATTCCTGTCATGACGCGGTTTGAGTTGACCGCCTTGGCTTCGCCCGGCACGGTGGCCGCCATTTCCAGCCGGTAGTCTCATCCCCCCATGTTCTCCATCGCCACGCTCTGGATTCCCTTCACCATCACGGCTGCGCTGGGGCAGGTCGCGCGCAATGCGATGCAGCGGCAGCTGACGGGGCCGCTCGGCACCTGGGGCGCCACCAATATCCGCTTCCTGTTCGGCTTTCCGTTCTCGATCGTATTCTTCGTTGTCGTGATTTTCGCGACCGGCGACGCGGTGCCGTGGCCGACCGCTTCGTTCTGGCCGTGGCTGTTGCTCGGCGCGCTCAGCCAGATCGCCGCCACCGGGCTGATGCTGCTCGCGATGAACGCCCGCTCCTTCGTGGTGACGACGGCGTACCTGAAGACCGAGGCGATCCAGACCGCGATCTTCGGATTTGTCTTTCTCGGCGATCATCTCACCGTGCTGAAGGTGATCGCGATCCTGATCGCCACCGTCGGCGTGGTCATCACCGCGCTGCGTCCGGGCGGCGAAAAGGGCTTTGCCGAACTGAAGCCGACCATCATCGGGCTGGTCGCCGCGGCTTTCTTCGCGCTGTCGGCGATCGGCTTTCGCGGCGCCATCATCACGGTGCCCGGCGTAACGTTCGTGACGGCGGCGACCTACACGCTGGTATGGGGGCTGTTCGTGCAGACCCTGGTGCTGACCATCTATCTGCTGGCGCGGGCGCCCGACGTGCTCAGGAAAATCTTCGGCCTGTGGAAGCCCTCGATGCTGGCGGGCTTCATGGGCGCGTTCGCTTCGCAGTTCTGGTTCCTGGCGTTCGCGCTGACGGCGGCAGCCAATGTGCGCACGCTGGCGCTGGTCGAGGTTCTGTTCGCGCAGGCGGTGTCGTATTATTCGTTCAAGCAGCCGCTGTCGGCGCGCGAGCTTTCCGGCATCGTGCTGATCGTGATCGGGGTCGCGCTATTGGTGGCGGTGTGATGATCCTCATCCTGAGGAGCTTGCGAAGCAAGCGTCTCGAAGGATGGCGGCAGTTGGGCTCTCATGGTTCGAGACGCGCGAAGACGCGCTCCTCACCATGAGGTAGCGAAGATCAGTTCCGGTCGTCGGGCAGCACCGGCAGCGGCGACACCTCGACGCCTTCCTCGATCAGGGAGCGCGCTTCATCCGGCGAGGCCTCGCCGTAGATCGGGCGGTGCTCGATATCGCCATAGTGCATCTTGCGCGCCTCGTTGGGGAAACGCTCGCCGACATTGTCGGCGTTCTTGACGATATGGTCGCGCAATTCCTTGAGCTTGGCGCGGAGCTCGCGCTCCTGCGCCATCAAAAGGGGTGTCGATGCGGGGGCGGCGACCTCGGTGGAGGCAGGCGCGGGCGGCGCGCTTTCCCGGCCCTTCTTGCTGACGATCTGCGGGGCCATGATCGCGCGCTCGACCTTGGCCGAGCCGCAGGCCGGACAATTCACCAGCTTGCGCTTCTCCTGGCTTTCATAGGCCGATGAGCTCTGGAACCAGCTCTCGAACGCATGGCCCTTATCGCAGCGCAGGTTGTACCGGATCATGCCGATCCCCGTACCAAATGCAGATGTTCGGGTCCGGCCTTGGGATCGGCGATGCCAAAGCGCCGGCCATGCTGCAGCGACGGTACGGCTTTCCGTGCTGCCTCGACCCTGGCGGGGTCGATCTTTGCGAGGAACACGCCGGGCTCGACGCCACCCTCGGCGAGAATCTCGCCCCAGGGAGCGATGATCAGCGAGTGGCCGTAGGTCTCGCGCTTGTTCTCGTGCATTCCGGCCTGGGCTGCTGCGAACACGAAGCAGCCGGTCTCGATGGCGCGGGCGCGCAACAGCGTATGCCAATGCGCCTCGCCGGTCTTCCTGGTGAAGGCGGACGGTACGGTGAGGAACGAGGCGCCGCTTTCGGCCAGCGCGCGATACAATGCCGGGAAGCGCAGGTCGTAACAGATCGTCAGTCCGATGCGGCCCCAGGGCAGGTCCGAGATCACCGCGGTCTCGCCCGGCTGATAGTTGGCGGATTCGCGATAGCTCTCGCCGCCGGGCAGATCGATGTCGAACATGTGGATCTTGTCGTAGCTCGCCAGCACGATGCCGTCCGGCCCGATCAGGAACGAGCGGTTGACGGCCTTTTCAGGCGAAAAGCGCAGCGCCAGCGAGCCGACATGGAGATGGATCTTCAATTCCGCCGCGAGCGCGCGATAGGCCTTCAGCGACAGGTCGTCTTCCTCGGCGGCGAGATGCTCGAACAGCGCCTTGCGGTTCAGTTGCATCATGTTGCTGACCTCGGGGGTCTGTACATAGTCCGCGCCCTGTGCTGCGGCCTCGCGAATCAGCCTGGTGGCCTGTTCGAGGCTTGGCCCCGGCAACAGCCCGGTGCGCATCTGCACCATGGCGGCGGTGAAGGTTTGATCGGCGCTCATCAAATGGCCTTTTCGCCCGCGAGCAACGAATCGAGCTTGCCCGCGCGGTCGAGGGCGTAAAGCTCGTCGCAACCGCCGACATGGGTATCGCCGATGAAAATCTGCGGAAACGTCGCACCCATGCCGGCGCGATCCCACATTCGCTGGCGAAGCGCCGGATCGACGGCGACATCGTGTTCGGTGAACGCGGCTTTTTTGCGCGTCAGCAGCGACTTGGCGGCGGTGCAATAGCCGCAGCCCGGGCGGGTGAAGATTTCGATCGGAGCGGCCATGTCGTGCCTTGTTCTTGCAGGTATCTGATTAGAAGTATCTGATTATATGGGAGCTTTATGGCTGTCGACAACCCGGGCGAACACCAGCACATCGACCGATGCCGCTTTGGCGCGCAACAACGCCCGCGCGCAGGCGTCGGCTGTCGCCCCGGTGGTCAGGACATCGTCGATCAGGATCACGCGGCGGCCCTGAATGTCGGCACTGCGATCGGCGGCGACCTTGAAGGCGCCCTGGACGTTGCTGGCGCGTTGCGACCGGGACAGGCCGATCTGCTGCTGGGTCGGCCGAACCCGCCGCAGCGCCTCGGCAGCCACCTTGACGCCGGTTTGCCGTTCGATGACCCGCGCCAGCGCGCCGGACTGGTTGTAGCGCCGGCTCCAGCCCCGCCGCCAATGCAGCGGTACCGGAACCAGCACGTCGGCCTCGCCGAGCAGTTCATGGCCGGCCCGTGCCATCCAGCGGCCCATGGCGGGGGCGAGATCGGTGCGGTCCTGATATTTCAGCGCATGCACCAGCGTGCGCGCGACGTCGTCATAGCGCACCGCGGCGCGGGCGCGCGCATAGGCCGGTGGATTGGCGATCGCTTCCATCGACAGGAGATCCGGTCCGGGATCGTAGACGAAGGGAATGCCGAGCCGCGGGCAAAAAGGCGGCGCGATGAACGACAATTTGGCCCAGCACTTTGCGCAGACGCCTTCGCCATCGACCGGTTCGCGGCAGGCGACGCAGAGCGTCGGCAGGGCGATATCGAGCGCGAGCCGCGATGTCAGCGCCAAGGCGCCGCGGCACACGTTCAGCGCCCCGCGCAGATGGGCGGAGATCGACCGCGATCGGGGTGCCTCAGCCTCCATGGCCGGGAAGGCTAGCGCCGCCGCGCGCGGCACTCAAGCGTGCCGGCAAGTATGCCGGATTGCCAGAAGCGGGGGGACCGGCGTACCAACCCCTGCATGACCTCGAACCC
>JBAQER010000597.1:0-8538 GCA_049286845.1 Bradyrhizobium sp. | reverse complement strand
GCCCAGCAGGAGGTCAACGGGCACCGCCGATGCTGCGGCACGCCGGCGCGCGATTGCCAGCAGTCTGGCCGAAGGATCGAGCCCGTAGACCAGCTCCACCTGCTTGCCATACAGCGGCAGATTCAGTCCCGAGCCGACGCCGATTTCGAGCACGCGTCCGCGGGCGGCGGCGATCACCTCGCGGCGATATTTCGTGAGGTGCTTCTGTCGCATGACCAGATCGAGAATCGGCGGCAATATCCAGCGCTCATAGAAATTCATCGTCGTTCCTCATTCGCTCCCCAGCCCGCCAGGGCGATGGCCTCAAGCGATTCCCCGGCTCGGCTTTCCGCCCCGCCCTGTGACGCGCAGGTGCCTTTGAGGCTATCAGGCATCCCGTTGTCCGGTGTCATCAATTTGGTGCGCGCCCGGTATTCCGAATGCTCGGTTCCCATCAATCGATCCCACCACGTAAAGTACAGCCCGAAATTCCGCGGCGCATGCTCGTGGTGCATGTCATGGTGGGTGACCATGGTCACGAGCCCCAGTATCGGACGATCCGCCCAACCCTTCGGAAACAGCTCGTAGCCGCAATGACCGATGGCATTGCGCAGCATCATGTGGGCCGTGAATGCGAACAGGCCGCCGACGTGCATCGGGACGATTGCGACGAACATCGGCATGAACAGCGCGTGGATCAGGGCTTCGCCCGGATCGAAAGCGTAGGCCGTCCACGGGGTCGGATTGTGCGAGCGATGGTGAGTGGCATGCACTCTCCACAGCAGCGGCACGCGGTGCATCAGCCGATGCACCCAGTAGAAATAGGCATCCTGCACCACGATCATGGCAACGACGCTGCCAGCGAGATAAGGCCAGCCAAAAAGGGAAACGTCGGTGTAGACCTGAAATACGCCATGCATCGTCCCGATCCCGATCGATGTCCCGACAGTCGCGAAGATGCAAACCGTCACGAGCGAATGACCGATCTCCCGCCAGATTTGACCGGCCGGCGGGGTATTTCCCCGGATCTTCCGGGCTGCCAGTCGCGACCGGAAGAGCACCCAGATGAGAAGGAATACGGAGCCGGCACCGATCAGATAGCGGGCGAGGTCGCCGGCAAAAATATATGGCCAGATTTGGCGGAATTCAGCGAGGATCGATGCGAATTGCGTCATGGGGCGGAACTCTCCTTGCGTTGGTCCTCCACGAGAACCGCCGCCGGAACTAGCCGCTAAACCCCAGCCCGTCCGCTCGATTTCTGGCCAAATGCGGTCGATTTCGAAATCGGCTAGCTTTTTTCAGATTCGACCTGCCCTTTGATGCCGCGTGCCTCCGCCAGCGCGATGCTTCGGTAGGCCGTTGCGGACTGACCGGTTTCGGCACGGAAGGCGCGATTGAAGGGAGGCAGCGAGGCAAAGCCGGAGTCGAGCGCGATGGTGAGCACCGGCAAATGCGCCAGCTGGGGGTCGCGCAAGGCGGCCTTGGCGGCGGCAATGCGATGCCGGTTAACGTAAGCGTTGAAATTGCTGTGGCCGAGCGCCTCGTTGATGTGTTTGCGCAGACGATGCTCCGGCACCCCCAATCTCCTGGCCAGCGCGGCGATCGTCAAACCCTGCTCGAGATACAGCTTGTCGATATTGATGGCACGCTCCAGGGCCGCGGCAAGGGTTTCATCGATCAGCCTCTGGCGATCCAGAACCGGAACGGATTCTGCCTGTCTGGCAGCCGTCATGCTTTGAAACGCCAGGCGCGATGTGGACGCGCTGAGCAACCATGCCGCCGCCGCTGCCGCGAGGATCGAAACAAATACGGATTGCAGCGCCAGCATCCAGGCCACTGGAGGCCGCCCGGCAAGGGCGACCTCGGCGACCGCAATCCCGACAGCCGCCAGAGTTCCACCAATCAGAAAAAGCAGCCTGAACCGCCTCCGGCTCTCCGAGAGGTCGTTGTCATAGCCGCGCCAGGCCAGCAGCAATACGTGAGCGCCGAGGGCCAGAATGATGAGGTTATGGACGATGACGAGCGCTTGCCCAACAGCGGCGTATTCAAGAAGGCGGGATCCGACACGGGCGAAACCCAAGACCAGCACGGCTATCAGGACGCCGGCATGTACCGCCTCGAGGCGAAAGTCGTCCTCGAGCAGCGCCAGCGCGAACCACCAGAAAAACACGCTGTTGCCGATGCATAGCGGCAGCAGCAACGAGCCGACACCCCAGCCCCCAAGAGCGCCCGAGCACGACATGTAGGCGGCGGTACCGATTCCAAACAGCGCGCCCAGGCGCGCCCGTAAATCGGACCTTGCGTCGCGCAGCAGCAGGAACGCGGTCAGCAGCGCCAATGTGACGGCGGCTGGCCGGAAGAAGCCGTCGATCTCAAGCATTGAGCAGACTCGAACGCATCACCACTCATCCCAACAAAGGCCGCGCTCGCTGCGACAGACATGAATCAACTTCTAACAACCGCTGCCGCCCGCGTCGACTCAAGAAGGCCTGACATACCCGCCTGCACGAATAGGTGGCAGAGGATGCAGCGCTCATGGAGATTCATGGCCGCACCTCCGTCCGCCATGCATTTTTAAAGTCTCCCTCGATTCAGAGGACGGCGCTCAGGCGTTCGGCGACCGCGTCGATTTCCTCGCGCGTCGTCCCACGCCCGAGGCTGAACCGGATGGCACCCATGCCGACTTCGGGCGCGACGCACATTGCCGCAAGGACCGGCGACAATTCGATGCGCCCCGAGTGGCACGCCGAACCCGTCGAGGCGGCGACGCCGTCCAGGCGTTCCAGCATCTCGGCACCGGCGCGGCCAATGAAGGAAACATTGAGCGTGTTCGGCAGACGATGCGCAGGATGTCCGTTCAGAGCGATGCGATTGCCGAACCGCGACTGCAGCTCCTGCCAGAAATGGTCGCGCAAGGCGCGCACCCGATCCATCGGCGAGAGATCGCGCGCCAGCTCGCAAGCCTTGCCGAGACCGACCGCCAGCAACGCGCTCTCGGTCCCGGCGCGCCGCCCGCTCTCGTGTCCGGCCCCATGAATCAGCGACTCGAGTTGGACACCACGGCGGACGAACAAGGCGCCGACGCCCTTGGGTGCGTAAAGCTTGTGTCCGACGATCGAGAGCAGGTCGACGCCGAGTGCATTCACGTCTGTTGAAATCTTGCCGACCGATTGGGCAGCGTCGGTATGAAACAGGACGCCATGTTCGCGCGCGATGCGCGCGCACTCCTCAATCGGCTGGATGTGCCCACCTCGTTGTTGGCGTGCATGATACTGATGAGGATGGTGTGCGGTGTGATGGCCCGGCGCAGGTCATCAGGATCGACGCGCCCGAATCCATCTACCGGCAGATAAGTTATCCGCGCGCCCAGGCGTTCAAGAAACCGGCACGGTTCGATGATCGCCGGGTGCTCGATCCTTGTAGTGATGATGTGATCGCCACCGCTGCGCTGTGCAAAAAACACGCCTTTGAGCGCAAGGTTGTTGGCCTCGCTGCCGCCGCTGGTGAGGACGACTTCGTCATCCTCACAGCCGAGCAGGGCCGCAATTTGCCCACGCGCCCTTTCAAGCGCGGCTTTCGCTGGCGCGGCGGCCCAATGCCCGCTCGACGGGTTGCCGAAATGATCTGCCAGAAATGGCATCATTGCAGCGGAGACTGCCGGATCGATCGGCGTGCTGGCGTTGTAGTCGAGATAGATGCGTTGCGCGGTCAAAACACGAGAACCTTGTCTGCCGCCATCGTTTCCGCCGCGAGTTCGTCCATGGTGCTCCGGCGCGCGCCCGGCATGACGGCAGATTCTTCGAGGCCGCGCGCGTCCATGCAGGTGCCGCACAGAAGCACCTTGCCGCTGCCGGCGAGCAAGCGCTTCAGCATTCGTTCGACATTGTAGTAGCCGTCCGGCGTCTTCTGGCCCGCCTTGCCGGCAACGACCGCGTCTGCCATGAGGAACACGGTCACACTCGCCTGCGGATCGCTCTTGAGCAGCGCCTGCGCCAGCCAGCCGCAGGCCATTGTAGACACGTTCGGTACCGTAGGGCGGGTCATTCAGGATGAACAGGATCTGCACAGGCGTCCCTCCCTCTCTATCGAGCAAGCTCGGTCGGCATGCGGTTTCCGCATCTACCAAACGTCCAATGCGGACAGCTCACTCGCCGAGCACACGCCGCCGCTGCTCGAACTCGTCCTTATCGATCTCGCCTCGCGCAAAGCGCTCCTTGAGAATGTCGAGGGCGGTGCGACCCGGCGGCATGTAATGCGGCGGGATTGTTCCCTGCCATGGCCCACCAGCCCAGCGTGCGAGCAGGACTACGGCAGCGATCAACGCCGTAAGTACAAGGATCATGAACAGCGGACCGAGTATCATGGCGTACCCTCCTCCGCCCCACCACATCATATGCGGCCCATAGGCGTATCTGTCGGCGTCCGAGGGCGTCTGCGCCCATGCCGCGCTGGATAAAAGCGCGAGAGCGGCCCCCGCCGGGGCGACGATCTTGATCAAAGCTCTTGGCATTGGTTGCCTCCATCTTTGCAGTTATCGGATTGTCATTTTAATTGGCCGAGTGGTTTTGGATCTTGCGCAAGATCAAGAGAGGGGCTCGCACGCTCGCGCATGAGCACGGCCACGACGACACCGGAAAGAAACGTCAGCGCGGCAATCGACCCGATCGCCCACGCCATCCCGAAAATATCGGCGATGATACCCGCCGAGAGCGCGCCGATGGCATAACCGAGGTCGCGCCAAAAGCGGTAGACGCTGAGCGAGCGCGCCCGCCACGCCGGATGCGAGGCGTCGGAGACGGCCGCAATCAGGCTCGGGTAGACCATCGCCGTTCCGAGTCCGAGCAGAAGGCTGCCGACCAGCCACCATTGGTACTGGCGCGTCGCGGCGGTGAGGAACAGGCCGGCTGACTGGATCCACATGCCGGCGACGATCAGGCCCTTGCGGCCCCAGCGATCGCTCAAGGGACCGGTGGCGACCTGCAGGATTCCCCATGTCGCGGGATAGATCGCCTTCAGAATGCCGATGCGCTCGACGCCGAGGCCGAAGGAGGCAAAGAACAGCGGGAATATGCCCCAGCTCATGCCGTCGTTGAGGTTATTGACGAGACCGGCCTGCGACGCGGCGAAGAGATTGCGGTCCCGGAACGAGGTGAGGACGAAGATTTCACGAAAGCTCATCGAAGCTGGTGGCTTTGAAGACCCGGCGGCTTCGAGCCGAACGTGTTCACGCGTGTCGCGGACCAGCGCGATCGACAGCAAGGCCCCCAGGACCGCATAGCCGATACCGAGATAGATCGGCACCGGCCGAAGACCGTATCGAGAGGCGAGATAGCCGGTGAGGAACGCCGTAATGCCCACGGCGAGATAGCCGGCGAACTCGTTGAGGCCGACCGCAAGACCGCGCGACTTTGGTCCGACCAGATCGACCTTCATGATCACCGTCATCGACCAGGCAAGCCCCTGATTGATCCCGAGCAGCGCGTTGGCCGCAATGATCCATCCCCAACTCGGGGCCCACATGATCATGAAGGGGACGGGCAGCCCGACCAGCCAGCCGAGGACGAGGACACGTTTGCGGCCCCAGTTATCGGCGAGCTGCCCGGAGACGAGATTGGCAAAGGCCTTGACGACGCCGAAGCTGACGATGAAAGAAACCACGATCGTTGTCGAGGCAATGCCGAACTCTTCCGATCCGATCAGCGGCACGACCGTTCGCTCGATCCCGACCATGCCGCCGACAAAGGCATTGATCAGGATGAGCAGCGCAAACTGCCGCCAGTTTTCCTTGAGCCCGAGCCTGACACGCGAGCCCGTCGACTGTGGAATCGATGGCGATTCACTCATCGGTCAGGCTGCCGCGGCCGTCGCGCCGGAGTTCGCGGCCCTCAGTGCGGCCGCCTCTTGCGGAGCCGGCGGAATCTCGGCGAGCATGAAACGGATGAACTCGGCCTGCTCTCCGATCCTGAACGCCTCGTTGTAGCGTCGCTCGAAGCCGATCGTCGACCAGGGTTTACCGCTCAGGCGGCGGCCGCACACTGAGCCGGCATAGGCGCCGGGCAGAACCTCAACATAGTCCGGCAATGCCTTCAGCCGTGCCACGCTGTGGAACAGGTCCTTTGCGCCCTGTTCAGCGCTGACAGCGAGCTCCGTGCGGCCGAGGTCGCCGACCATCAAAGTGTGTCCGGTCAGCACGAACCAGGGCTCGTCGGCCCGGGTGCGATCGCTCACGAGAATACAGATGTGTTCCGGGGTGTGGCCCGGCGTGTGCAGCACTTTCGCCGCGACGTTACCGAGCGAAAGCACCTCTCCGTCGCGCGCTGCCCTGAACGGAAACGAAACTTCCGCGCGCGCCCCGAGCACATATTCTGCGCCGGCCGCCTCGGCGAGCTGCCGCCCCACCGAGAGATGGTCGGCATGAACGTGGGTGTCGATGACAAAGAGAATGCGCATGCCGGCGGTCTCTGCGGCACGCAGATAAGGCTCGATCTCGCCGACGGGATCGACGACCGCACCGGCCGCGCGTCCGCCGCAGCCGAACAGATAGGAGATGCCGACGGGCTCATGGTGCAGGAATTGACGGACGATCATGGCTTGCGCTCCTGAATTCCCCGGGGTAAATACATTCAATCATTCTGCTGAATGTTTCACTGAGGGGAAGCCGTGTCAAGCACCGGACAGAAACAAGCGATCTTTGCCGGCCTCGCGGAAGTGGCGCAGGCGCTCGGCCACCCTCACCGGCTGGAGCTGCTGGAGCACATCGCCCAGGGCATGCGCAGCGTTGAAGAGCTTTCCACGCGAGCCAATCTGAGTTTCGCCAACACCTCGCGGCACCTGCAGATCCTTCGGCGCGCGCGCCTCGTCGATACCGAGCGTCGCGGCAAGCACGTGCTGTACCGGCTCGCCGGCGACCATGAGGTGGTGGACCTGATGCGGGCGCTCTGGCTTGTCGGCGAGCGAAACGTCGCCGAGGTCAGTCGCATCATGACCGACTACTTCCATGCCCGCGACGCGCTGGAGCCCGTATCTCGAAAAGACATGGTATCAAGGCTGCGCGATGGCCTTGTCACCGTCCTCGACGTACGTCCTGAGGACGAGTTTGCGCTCGGGCATCTTCCCGGCGCGTTGAATATCCCGTTTGGCAAGCTGGAACAGAGGTTGAGTGAGCTTCCGGCGAACCGCGAGATCGTAGCCTATTGCCGCGGCCCCTATTGCGTTCTCTCGTTCGAGGCGGTCGCAGCGCTGCGCGCGCGAGGTTATCTCGTCCGTCGGCTCGAGGATGGTTATCCCGAATGGAAGGCTGCGGGTTTGCCGATCGAAGCCGTGGCCTGAACAAGGCGACACCCGATCGGTGCCGTTGACGCCACACCGCGCGAAAGCGATGGCGCGAACCGGTATCCAGGATCATTGGAACGAGGAGCGAGTGTTATGACCTTCGCAAGCCGCATGTCGGCAGCCCTGCTGGGCGCGACACTTCTGTTCAGTCCGGCTCTTGCCGAGAGCCCGGCCGTCAAGGCCATGCAGGATTACATGGAGTTCGCTCCCTATGAGGCGGGCATCATTGTGCCGCAGCAGCTTTCGAAGGAAATTTTCGATAGCGTTGTGTTCATCGACACGCGAGATGCGGCGCAATTCGCCGCAGGCTCGATCCCGGGCGCGCGCAATATCGAATGGCGCGAGGTGCTCAGCCGCATCAGTGAGATACCAAAAGAAAAGAAAGTCATTCTGTTCTGCAACACCGGCAGCCTCTCCGCCCAGGCCGCATTCGCGCTGCGGGTTGCGGGACGCGACAATGTCCTCGTACTGCAAACCGGTTTCGACGGGTGGAAAAGGGACGCCGCCTACAAGCCCTGAGAACAGAGGCGGCAACTTGAACGAGGGCACGTCTCAGCCGGCTCTTGGCAACCGCTACCGCTCGCGCCGACTCATCGGGGTTCACAGTCAGCCGGTCTCGTGCTGCAATACATTCCAGCCTTCGGTGCGCGGGAGAGGAAATGAACCGGGACAGCTATGACCTGCCGCTGACGACCGGGTCCGACCGCGCTGCGGCATTTTATCGCGATGGCGTCGATTGCATGCTTGCAGCCTGGAACGGCGCCGGCGCCGCCTTCGACCGCGCCATTGCCGAAGATCCCGATTTTGCTCTCGCGCATGCCGCGCGTGCCCGCATTCACCAGATGAACATGGAAATCACCGAGGCCCGCGCCAGCGCAGCGCGCGCTCGGCAGGTGGCTGCCGCGGCAAGTCCGCGCGAACGGCGGCATGTCGAGATCATGGCAGCAACCATCGAGGGGCAGCCGAAAGCGGCGATGTCGGGCGCCGAACAGCATCTCGATGAGTTTCCGCGCGACGCCCTGATCCTCTCGCTTCTGCTCGGCGCGTTCGGCCTCTATGCCTTTTCCGGCCGCGCCGACCACGACGCGGCGAAGCTCGCGATCTGCCAGCGTCACGCCAGCCATTACGGCGAGGATTGGTGGTTCCTGACCTATCTCGGCTGGTCGCATACCGAAGCAGGCCAAGCCGGCGTCGGCCGCGCGCTGACCGAACGGGCCTTGCCGCTGC
>JBAQER010000596.1:0-3256 GCA_049286845.1 Bradyrhizobium sp. | reverse complement strand
ATGAAGCCGCGCAGGCACTCAGCACGCTCAACATGGCGGCCCATGCCGCCACCAAGGCGCGGGCGCGGGGAGCGGTCATCGGAATGATCCGCGGCATGATCGACGAGGACATCACCCCGCAATATGGCAAAGATCGCGTGGCGCGCCGCGAGCCGGCTTGAGCGCGAGGGTTGCGACGCGCTGCGGCGGTGGCGTTTTGGCCGGTGCCTTTGTATGAAGGCGCATGACAGCAACACCGCAACGGGCCACCTATCGCCATGGCAACTTGAAAGCCGCAGCGCTGAAGGCCGCCACCCGCCTGGTGGCGCTGGGCGGCCATGAGGCGTTGAGCCTGCGCGAGGTCGCCGACGCCGTCGGCGTCGCGCACCGCTCGCTCTACAATCATTTCGAGGACCGGGAAGCGCTGCTGGATGCGGTCGCGACCGACGCCTACACGCGGCTCGCCGCCCAACTCACCAGGGCGCAGACGCCGGAAGACTACACCGCGACCTATGTGCGTTTCGCGCTGAAGAACCGCGCGATCTACGCCCTGATGACCAGCCGGCCGCATGCCACCATGAAGCGCAATCCACGCTTGCAGGCCGCGGTCCACAAGGTCATCACCGAGGCGATGCGGATCTTCTGCCGGGACATCGAGACGCCGGCGGCGCGCCGCCGCGCGGTCATGAAGGTCTACATCACGCTGTATGGCGGCATTTCGCTGTATGCCGCCGGCGTGCTCGACCAGCCCAGCGAGAAGGCGCTGATCGCGGAACTGTCGGCCATGAACGCGGGGATGTGAACGGGGCCGGGCTTGATGCCGCCCGTCGCGACCGTCAATTTGATGGCATCGGCCTGACGAGGGCTCACTTCATGGTCCGGCACATCGCCATCTGTCTCTCGGTCGCGGGGGCAGCCTTGATCATGGGTGCGGCTGACGCCCGGCAGCGGCGGCCCGTCGACGCCACGCCGTTTTCGCATGCACCCTGCAGCGTGCTCGACGGCCGGCCGTGCACGCCGTCGTTCTGCAGCGTGTTCAATCACGGGCCGTGCATTCCCGAGATCGATTACCCCTATGGTGAAAACCTGCAGCTCACGGTCGAAGCCGTGCCGTCGCGGGACGACGCCGCCAAATACCAAAGGCCCGGCCACGATCTCGACACCATCGGTGATCTGTTTGCAGCCCTGCGCTCCTGCTGGTCGCCGCCGCCGGCCGATTCCGCGCGCCAGGGCATGCAGATGTCGGTGCGCTTCAGCTTCAAACGTTCAGGCGAGATCATCGGGACTCCGCGCCTGACGTTTGCCACCGCGGGTGTCCCGGCGGATGTTCGCGCCACTTATCTGAAGGCAATCAACGCCTCGCTCGACGCCTGCATGCCGCTGAAATTCACCGGCGGGCTGGGCGGCGCGCTGGCCGGGCGGCCGATCGCGATCCGCTATGTCGATAACCGGGATCTGGGCAAGCAGTCGGGAACACCGTGACGTCATAAGCGGCGCGCATTTTGGCGCATTGCGGCCCAAGCCCCTAAAGTGTTACCCGAAAGGCCGGAAAGCTGCGCCTGCAAGAATTGCCCTGCAACGGAGGAAACGTCATGGGACTATCGGTGATGATCCTGGGTCTCGTGCTGTTCCTCGGCGTCCACACGCTGACCACGCAGCGCGCGTTGCGGGCGCGCCTGATCGCGTCTGCGGGCGAGGGCGGCTACAAGGTCGGATATTCGCTTGTCTCGGCCGCAGGCCTCGCCCTGATCGTGTGGGGTTTTGCCAAGTACCGCGCGACCGGCTGGATCGACGTCTGGACCCCGCCGACGGCGATGAAACACCTCGCGGCAGCGCTGATGCTGGCCGCCGTCATTCTGGTGGTGGCCTCCTACATCCGCGGCCGCATCTACACCACGCTGAAGCATCCGATGCTGACCGGCATCAAGCTGTGGGCGGCGGCGCATCTGCTTTCCAATGGCGACCTCGGCTCGATCATCCTGTTCGGCGCGTTCCTGGGATGGGCGGTGTTCGACCGTATCTCGCTCAAGCGTCGCACCGATGCGGGCGGACCGCCTATTCCGGTGGGCGGTATGGGCAACGACCTGATCGCGGTGGCGGTCGGATTTGTCGCCTATCTGGCGCTCGCCTTCGCCTTCCATCCCGTCGTCATCGGCGTTTCCGTCGTCGGAGCCTAGAATGTCGGTCCAGTCCGCCATCAGGCGCACGACTGCGCCGGATATTCGCGCCCGCAAGAACGTGCGAGCCGATCATGATGTCTACGGCATGAAGGCCAAGAGCTGAAGCAGAGCGCGGCGATGGACTGGTCGCAATATTCAATTCCGCCCATGCGGCTCGAGGCGCGGTTCGGCGATCGCGTGGTGCCGGCGTTCTGCGAGCGGCCCGCCAGCGTCTGGGCGATGATCGCGGAGGCGGCCGCCGGACATCCGGACGGCGAGGCATTGGTCTGCGGCGGGCGGCGGATGACATGGCGCGAGGTCGCGCAGCAATCGGCACAAGTCGCGGCGGGCTTCCGCAAGCTGGGCCTGCAGCGCGGTGACCGCGTCGCGCTGCTCGTCGGCAACCGAATCGAATTCGTGCTGGCGGTCTCGGCCGCCGCCTATCTCGGCCTGGTGTCGGTGATTCTCAGCACCCGCCAGCAAAAGCCCGAGATCGCCTATGTGCTGACCGACTGCGGCGCGAAACTGCTGATTCACGAGGCCCGGCTTACCGATCGTCTGCCCGACGCCCGCGACGTGCCCGACCTCGTGCACCGGATATCGGTCGATGACGACCCGCGCGCGTCGCAGTTCGCAGTCCTCGCCGATCACGCGCCTTTGCCGGAGCCTGCCGCGGTCGGCGAAGAAGACACCGCCATGATCCTCTACACCTCGGGCACGACGGGGCGGCCCAAGGGCGCGATGCTCGCGCACTGCAATATCATCCATTCGGCCATGGTCTATGAGGCCTGCATGGAGCTGACCGCAGCCGACCGCTCGATCGCGGCGGTGCCGCTCGCGCATGTCACCGGCGTGGTCGCCAATATCATGAGCATGGTCCGCTGCGCCGGCACGCTGATCATCGTCGCCGAATTCAAGGCCGCGGATTACCTGAAGGTCGCAGCCACCGAGCGCGCCACGCAGACCGTGATGGTGCCGGCGATGTATAATCTCTGCCTGCTGCAGGCGGATTTCGAGAGCTACGATCTCTCGGCGTGGCGGATCGGCGGGTTCGGCGGCGCGCCGATGCCGATTGCGACGAGCGAAAAGCTCGCCGCGAAAATTCCCGGCCTGAAGCT
>JBAQER010000595.1:0-4445 GCA_049286845.1 Bradyrhizobium sp. | reverse complement strand
ACAGTCAGCTCCCTTTGCCACTCGGGACACTCCCCCGCTCAACAACATCAATAGCTTACCCGCCGAAATGGCGACAGGAAGGCCGTCGATGACGTTAAAACCGGAAAGCCGATGGCGGGCTCCCGGTCGGGCGCGTTTATGACGGAAGGGCGATGGCAAAGTCAACCAAGGCAAGCCCCTAATACGGGCCGTCAGGAGCCCAAATTGCCATTATTCGGAACCCGTGACACAAGCTGGCGCATGAGCGATCGCGATCGGAAACCGCGCTTCCAGCGCCGGGGCGGGAAAGGACCGGATAGGGGCCACCAATCAGGCCGCCGGCCGGCCTGGCGCGACCGTGAAGCTGATACCGACGGACCGGTGATTCTGTACGGCTGGCACACGGTGACGGCGGCCTTGGCCAACCCGGAGCGCCGCATCCGCAAGCTGCTGCTCACCGAAAACGCCGCCCGGCGGCTGGCCGACGACAAGATCGACACCAGGGTGCCCCCGGAAATCGTGCGGCCGAGCCTGATCGACGCCCGGCTCGGGCCGGACGCCGTGCATCAGGGCCTGCTGGCAGAGGCCGATCCCCTGGACTCACCCGACATCGACAGCCTGCCGCAGCAGGGCATCGTACTGGTGCTCGACCAGATCACCGATCCGCACAATGTCGGCGCCATCATGCGCTCGGCCGCGGCGTTTGCGGTCAAGGCCATCGTCACCACCGCGCGGCACAGCCCCGAAGCGACCGGCGTGCTGGCGAAATCCGCCTCCGGCGCGCTGGAACTGGTGCCGCTGGTGACCGTGCAGAATCTCGCGCGCGCGCTGACCGAATTGAACGACCAGGGTTTCATGACCGTGGGCCTCGACAGCCAGGGCAGCGAAGACCTCGGCGCCATGACGTTGCGGCAGCCTTTGGCGCTGGTGCTGGGCGCGGAGGGCAAAGGCCTGCGGCAGCTGACGCGGGAGACCTGCAGCGCGGTGGCACGGCTCGACATGCCCGGCGAAATCAAGAGCCTCAACGTGTCGAACGCCGCGGTGCTGGCGCTCTATATCGGCGCGAGCCGGCTCGGTCTGATGGGCTGAACACAAAAGTCAACGCCCGCTCGCTTGATGCGAACGGGCGCTGAACTCTTCAAGACGATCTTCGGATCAGTACCGGTGACGCATCATGTGCTGACCGTCCATGCGCGGCCCGACCGAATAGCGCGCTGCGCCGTGATGGTAGGCGCCGTAGCGCATGCTGTGGCGCGGAGCGTGGTAGCCAAGACGGGCGCCATAGCCATAACGATAGGCCGGACGGACCCCATAGCGGTAGCCGTAGTGCCGATGCGCGCGATAGCCGTAGTAAGGGCGAGCATACGACACCGAGCCTTCCTCATAGGTGCGCACCGGAGCCCAGTTGCCCGGACCGGTATAGGTCGGACCCTGGTTGACGTAGTAATATTGACGGACCGGATCGGCCAGCCGCTCGGCGGCCCAGCCGCAGCCGGTGTAGCAGCCCGAATAGGCCACGACCGGAGCCACGTAAACCGGAGCCGGCGCGCACGGGGCGGCGTAACCGCACGGCGCGCACGAGGTGAACAGTCCGCCTCCGCAAGCCATCGCGGACGCGGAGCCTGCGGTCATCATCACGGCGACTGCCGCTACCATTCCTGAAATCTTCCGACGCATTACTCTCTCCTGTGGATCTGTTTCTTTTGTTGGCCTGGGCTTTGGTCTGAAAAACTGCTCTTGGAAATCAACTGGATATCAACGCCGATAATGATGCGGCCCGAGGTCGACTTGCGGCGCAACGATCAGCGGCGGCGGGTAGAGGGGTACGTCGGACTGCGCCGGCAGCGGCCTGGACTGCGAGGACCATGACTGATGGTAACTCTCCGCCGGCTGCGGCAGCTTGCGGTTGGCCGGCGGCTCGATCTCGAGACGCCCGTAGCCCGGCACATGGCCGGCGCTCGGATAATAATGGCCGACGCGCGGCACCGGATCGATATAGCGGCCGCCATAGACCGTCGGCTGAACCTGCTCGTTGCGGCCGAGACCCCATTCGCCTTCGACGGCGGCGTAGGACGCGTCGAGACCGTTAATGATGATGGGCACGCCGGCGCGGCCGGGAATCACGATGTCGAATCCGCCGCCGGCAAATGCCGTACAGGTCGTTCCGATCAAAATGGCCAGTGCAATCCCTGTGCGCATGGTTTCGGGTTCCAATTTCTTGGCGCACAACCTAACCGAACACGAAAAGCCAAGGGTTAAAGCCGCCGGCCTAACTGCCGGTAAGCCTAACGCGCAAGCATTCGCGCTCGTTCAATTGCAAACGACCGCGACAGGAAATTGTTAACGCGCGCGGATGCTGCTTACGCGAACACCGTTTCGACGATGGTGGTGACGCCGATCGCGATGGTGACGGCGCCGACCGCGCCCTGCAGGCCGCGATTGGCCCAGGTGAGCCAGCGCGCGGAAACCGCGAGCGGCACTGCAATGACCGCCGACAGCGCGCCCATGCCGATCATCGAGCCGACCCCGAACAGCGCGACATATCCGAGCCCGGCCGCGGGACTGGAGGCCTGCGACACCGCGAGCACCAGGAGCGCCGCCGATCCGGCCATGCCGTGCATCAACCCGACCAGCAGCGTGCGCCAGCGAAAGCCGTGCGCATGCGCATGCGCGGTGCGGGCATGCGGCAGCATTTCGCCGGCATGGCTGTGGGCATGGATGTGCACCGTGCCGTCGCCATGACCGTGCTTGTGAAAATGCACGCGGTCGCACCACAGCCGCCACAGCACATGGGCGCCGAGACCGACCAGCATGATTCCGACGGCGGTCTCGATCGGCCGCGCGAATGTTTCGGGGATGGCGCTGCCGAGCAGGATCGCGGCGCCGGCAAAGACGAACAGCGTCAGCGTATGGCCGAGCCCCCAGGTCAGGCCATGCCGGACGATGTCGCCAACCTGGCTGCGGCGCGCGGCGATGCTCGACACCGCCGCGATATGATCGGCTTCCAGCGCGTGCTGCATACCCAGGAGAAAACCCAGACCCAGAATTCCGAACATGTGTCCCTGCTCGCCTCAGCCTCGTCATTGCGAGCCAACGGGTCGGCGCGAAGCGCCGCCCGATGACAGGCTCCGCGAAGCGATCCATCTTGCCGCGCGAAGAAAGTATGGATTGCTTCGTCGCTTCGCTCCTCGCAATGACGAACTCATATCTCTTATGACATCAGCCCACGCCCTTGTCAGGGCAAAGTTCGAGCCAGACCGACGCGGTTCTCGTTCCGAACCAAAATATCGAAAACAACCCCATGCAAAGTAACACGGGGTCGCCGGCACGGATGCTTTACCCCTCGAAAAGAGCTCGACACGTCGGGCAAATCACTGGCACACTTCCAACATCGCGCAACTTTTTCAGTCTCACAAAACTTCATCAACAGCCCCCGCATCGACGCCCAGGAGCGGCGGTCGGCCTGCGCGCTGTAGAGCGCGGTGCGCATCATCGAGCCGTCGGCGGCCGGATTGGTGAAACCGTGCAGCGTGTCGCGGTAGCTGATGACCTGCCAGTCCCCCACTTCGGCCGCGCGCATCTCGTTTTCGAAGGCGGCGACCTGGTCGGGCGGCGCCAGCGGATCGTCGGCGCCGGTCAGCACCAGCACGCTGGCCTTCACCTTTCCCGAAACCGCCGGCATCCTGGTGGTGAGCACGCCGTGAAAGCTGACGGCGGCTTTGAGATCGGCGCCGTCGCGGGCGAGCTCCAGCACCACCGAGCCGCCGAAGCAGAAACCGATCGCCGCCATTCGGCCCGCATCGACCTGCGGCAGCGCCGCCAGCGTCGCCAGCGCGGCATGGCCGCGCCCGCGCAGCGTCTCCGGCTCGTTGCGGAGGTCGCCCACGAGTTTGGCGATTTCCTGCAGGTTACGCCCCTGCCGGCGATCGCCGTACATGTCGGCGGCGAATGCTACATAGCCGAGCTGCGCCAGCCGGCGCGCCCGCGTCATGGCGAAATCACCGAGCCCCGGCCCCTCGTGAAACACCAGCACGCCCGGCCGCCGCGCCGCGTCGGTCTCCTCGAAAGCGAGATAACCGCGCAAATTGACCGCGCCGGCGCGGTATTCGATGTCCTGCGTCTGCATCGCCAAGAACGCCCCCATAAGCATGCACCAAAATTCCGTTGCGATACCTCAGGCGATCTTTCGACAAGGAATTTTCCAATGAAGCGATTTTTTGATCTTCTTCCCACTGGTCTTGTTTTGGATCACGGAAGTACAGGCTCAATCCAGGACCAGAACCGTGCCTGCCGGGCAGACGACGAGAGTTGCTGTTTATACGGCATGGGATCCAAATATTGCGGCAGTGCGCCGGACCCCACCGAAAAACTGGTGGGGAAGATGCGCGAATTCGTCGAAGGTAACGGCACCAAGTTCCTGGTCGGGATCCAACATCATGACGAAGCGTTGGTCCGTTATCTGGAGG
>JBAQER010000594.1:0-3727 GCA_049286845.1 Bradyrhizobium sp. | reverse complement strand
GTCGGTGGGCGTGAAACCGGTGCTGCACGTAGTTCTCGCGAGCGGCCGCTCGATCCGGGCGACTCCGGAGCACCTGCTGTACGGTCCCGGTGTGTGGACACGCGTCGGGGAGTTGAAGCCCGGCGATCGGCTTGCTATCGCGCGAACCGTCCCGGAGCCGGAACAGCCGGTGGTCTGGCCCGAGGAACACATTGCGCTGCTAGGACACCTGGTTGGCGACGGCAGTTACCTCGTCAACCAGCCGATGCGCTACACCACTGCCTCTGAGGAAAACAGTCGGGCCGTCTCTGAGGCGGCGCAAGGCTCTTTCGGCGTAACGGTGAAGCGTTACGCGGGGCGGGGAAACTGGCACCAGTTGCTCCTCACCGGAAACGGGAACCGGTGGCATCCGGCCGGAGTGAACCGGTGGCTGCGCGCCCTCGGCATCTTCGGGCAGCGGTCCCACGACAAGCGGCTGCCTCAAGATGTGTTCCGCTTCGGCAACGCACAGGTAGGGCTTCTATTGCGCCACCTCTGGGCGACGGATGGGAGCATTTCGTGCCGAAGCGCCGGGTCGAAGGGATCCGACCGCGTCTACTTCAGCACAGCCAGCGAGGGATTGGCTCGGGACGTGGCGGCGCTTCTGCTCCGGCTGGGCATCGTCGCCCGGATTCGTAGCGTGGAGAAAACGGGCTACCGGCCGGTGTTTACAGTGGATGTATCCGGCGCGGAGCAGCATGCTCGCTTCCTGGATTCGGTAGGAGCGTTCGGCCCACGCGTCGCGCCGGCGCAGCGTCTTCGGGCCGAACTGGAAACGGTGATCCCGACTACCAACATCGACACGCTTCCCGTGGAAGTGTTCGCCCAGGTGAAGGCGGCGATGCAGGAACGGGGGATTTCCCAACGGACGATGGCGGCGATGCGTGGGACTTCCTACGGAGGGAACTCCCACTTCGCGTTCGCTCCGTCCCGGGAGGTCGTGGCGGGATATGCGGCGATATTGGAGGATGATGCTCTGCGACTGTGGGCGGAAAACGACCTGTTCTGGGATCGCGTCGTGGAGGTTTCGCCGGACGGTTCGGAAGAAGTGTTCGACCTGACCGTTCCGGGACCGGCCTCCTGGCTTGCTGACGGCATCGTGAGCCACAACTCGGGGGCGATCGAGCAGGATAGCGACCTGATCCTCTTCGTCTACCGCGAGGAGATGTATGCCAAGGAGAAGACGCCGCAGGAGGCGAAGGGGGTCGCCGAGATCATCATCGGGAAGAACCGGAGCGGCCCCATGCGCGACGTGAAGCTCGCCTTCCTCTCGCAGTTCACCCGCTTCGAGGACCTGGCGCAGGACCTCGAGTAGTGTGTCCCGCGTGTGTCTCGCGTGTGTCTCGCGTTGACTCGTTTCGACGAATGACATACAATGTATGACATGAAAACCTCCGCCGTCACAATTCGCATGGAGTCGGACCTTCAGCGTCAGCTCGACAGGATCTGCAAGCAATCGGGCCGCACGCGGAGCGACATCGTACGCGACGCGCTCAAGCGGCAGCTCTCGATCCTGCGCTTCGAGCAGTTGCGGCGCCAGGTTCTGCCCTTCGCGGAAGCGCGCGGGTATCTCACGGACGAGGATGTGAATAAGGCCGTGTCGTGAGGGTGTTCCTCGACACGAACGTACTGGTGAGTGCGTTCGCCTCCCGCGGCCTGTGCGCGGACGTCGTCCGGCATATCCTCGCGGAACACGAACTCCTCCCCGGAGAGATCAACATCGTCGAACTCCGCCGGGTTCTGCGCGACCGCATCAAGGTTCCTCCACCCACCATCGCCGCGATCGAACAACTGCTGCGGGACCAGGTCGTCGTCCCGAAGCCGGCGGAGCCTCATCCATTGCCGGTTCGGGACGCGGACGACAAGTGGGTTCTCGCTTCCGCCGTGGCGGGGGAGGCCGATGTTCTTGTGACCGGGGATGCGGACCTGTTGGAGATGGCGTCCCGTTCGCCGCTTCCGATCGTGAACCCAAGGGGTTTCTGGGACATGGTACGAGGCGAATAGACGGGAAGAAGAGGGTTTTTATGCCACGGCTGACGGAGCAGGAACAACAAGAGATCATCCGCTTTCTGGAGGCGGACAAACCCCTGCCGGACAAGTACCGCTTTCTGCTGTTCCAGGACAAGCGCGAGGTGGAGCTGGTCTGGAACGGAAAGAGCAGCGAGGTCTGCAACATCGTGCTGCCCTTCCAGGTGATCGAGCAGGTGGACGAACCCCGCGCCGAAAAAGATACCCGCTTGCAGATGAGCATGTTCGACCTGGATGCCCGTGGCCGCCAGCTGAAGGGCTGGACGAATAAACTCATCTGGGGCGACAACAAGCTCATCCTCTCATCGCTGAAGAACGGACCCCTGCGCGAGGAAATCGAAAAGCAGGGCGGCCTCAAGCTGATCTACATTGACCCGCCCTTTGACGTGGGCGCCGATTTTTCCATGGACATCGAGATCGGCGGCGACACTTTCACCAAGAAGCCCAACATCCTCGAAGAAATCGCCTACCGCGATACCTGGGGAAAGGGCGCGGATTCCTTCATCGCGATGATTTACGAGCGTCTCATTCTCATGCGCGACCTACTCACCGAGGATGGGAGTATCTATGTGCATATGGGGCCAAATGTGAGCCACTTCATCCGCTCGGCGATGGATGAGGTCTTTTCGGTTGGCAATTTCCGCAACGAGATAATTTGGCAGCGCCACGGTGCACACAACGACCCGCAGAAGTACGGGGTTGTTCACGATTGTATTCTCTTCTACACGAAATCCGACAACTGGACCTACAACCCGATCTTTATGGAATACGATCAAGAGTACATTGAGGAACGATTTCGATCCGTCGAGGAAGGCACAGGTCGAAGGTTTTGGGCGAACACACTAACTGCTGGAGGGGCGGGGCCAGCGAGGCAGTTTGGTGATCGACTTATTCCACCGCCAAAGGGAAGACACTGGGCTTTCGATCAGGCAGGCATCGACGAATTGCTCAAGCGCAATGGGATCTATTATTCCTCAACTGGATTTCCCTACTTGAAACAGTACCTTGATGAGAGTCCCGGAAAGCCTTGCCAATCAATCTGGCCCGATGTCCGGATGACACGCTCTGGTTTTGAGCGTCTTGATTACCCGACCCAAAAACCCGAAGCCCTGCTGGAACGCATCATTAAGGCGTCGTCCAACGAAGGCGACCTGATTGCCGACTTCTTCTGCGGCTCCGGCACCACGGCAGCCGTCGGGGAAAAACTGGGACGCAAGTGGATCGTCAGCGACCTCGGCAAATTCGCCATCCACACCACGCGCAAGCGGCTGATCGGCGTGCAGCGGCAGTTGAAAGCCGAAGGCAAGGATTATCGCGCCTTTGAGATCCTCAACCTCGGCAAGTACGAACGCCAGCACTACGTCGGCGTCAACCCCAACCTGCGCGAAGCGGAACAGCAAAAGCAACTGGCGGAAAAGGAAGCCGCCTTCCTCGATCTGATCCTGCGCGCCTACCGCGCCGAAAAGACCGAGGGCTTTGCCACGTTCCACGGCAAGAAGGCCGGGCGGCTGGTGGCGGTGGGGCCGGTCAATCTGCCGGTGACGCGTCTGTTCGTGGAAGAGGTTATCCTCGAATGCCGCCAGAAGCACATCACCCGCGTGGACATCCTGGGCTTTGAGTTCGAGATGGGCTTGTTCCCCAACGTGCTGGACGAAGCCCGCGCCAAAGGCATCGACATCGC
>JBAQER010000593.1:0-2377 GCA_049286845.1 Bradyrhizobium sp. | reverse complement strand
CCAAACCGGTAGTCAGCGCGGTCTGGCGCCACGCCACCGGCTGGCCGTAGAACCGCCGGATGCCCATCGCGGCCAGGCAGGCGGCCAGAATCAGCACGGTGCCGCCGGCCAGCAGCGGCAGCAGCGAATCCACCACGACACGCAGGCTTGCCAGCGATACGCCGGCGGCCGCGGCGAACGCCGAGGCGGTCCAGAACCGTGCGGCCCCGAAGGTCGGGTAGCTGCGCGCGACATAGGCCCAGATCAGGCCGAGCGCGAGAAAGTTGATGACGAACGCTGTCCACAGCGTCGGAACATTCAGCATCGCGAAGTCAGAACACCCATGGCCCTGCCTCCCCTGTCATCGAACAGCCCACCCATGGCGATCCCCTTGTTGGGGGTAATGTGCAGCTGCGGCGCTTAACGGACCCTCACCACGGCGCGGCAATCGCTGCCGTGGTTTTGAAATGATGAAGACGACGCCGACGCTCGGCGCCACCGTGGCTGTACCGGATCGACGCAACTTGCGCCGCCATGTTGGCGCGGCGTTAACCGTGACGCGGCGGCGCGGCGCATGGCGCGGGCGAAAAAGCAGGCCAAAAACGCATAACAGCTGTGGATAACGTGATGACAGCGGCGTGACAACGCGAGGCAGTCGCCCGCGAATCTGCTCGGATGACGATTGAGGCTGTTGCGAGGCTAGGCCCTCCCCGAGCATGCCTCGTGTCGCGTTTCCACCCATTAAACCCAAAGAGGATGCTATGGCTAAGAAAGCGAAGAAGGCGAAAAAGGCGAAGAAGGCAAAGTCGAAGAAGAAGGCCAAGAAGTAACTTTCAAGCCCGGGTGGAGCCTCAGCTCCGCCCGGGCACCCGGTGCCAGGCGAAGTGATTTTTAAAGCGGCGGGCCTTGTGCCCGCCTTTTTGATTTTGGGGACAGGCGTGGGCGGTTTCGTAGCCCGCCTGCTTTGCCAAAGCCTGCCGGCCATATAAGGGTTCGCCCGCAAAATCCTGTTCCCTCCCTGGAGTGAGATCTGATGACTGCGATCAATGGAGCAGCGGCAGCCGTAACCGGCGCCGCCAGTGGCATCGGCCGGGCGCTGGCGCTCGAGCTTGCCGCGCGCGGCTGCGACCTGGCGCTGGCTGACCGCGACGAGACCGGCTTGCAGGCGCTGGCCGCCGAGATCGGTAAAGCGCAGCAGCAGCGCAAGGTCACGGTGCACCAGGTCGATGTCGGCGTGCCCAGAGAGATCGAGGCCTTCGCGCAAGGAGCAATCGCAGCCCATCCCGGCCTCAACATCGTCATCAACAATGCCGGCGTCGCGCTGATGGGCATGTTCGAGGAGGTCGACCAGGCCCAAATGGAATGGCTTATCAACATCAACTTCTGGGGCGTGGTGCACGGCACGCGCGCCTTCCTGCCGCAGCTTTCGCGCCAACGCGAGGCGCATATCGTCAACCTCTCCTCGATCTTCGGCATCATCGCGCCGCCCGGCCAGACCGCCTATTGCGCGGCGAAGTTCGCGGTGCGCGGCTTTTCGGAAAGTCTGCGGCACGAACTAAAGATGGCGAACAGCCCGGTGCGGCTGTCGGTAGTGCACCCCGGCGGCGTCTCCACCAACATCGCCCGCAACTCCCGCACCGGTTCCGGCATGACCGACAATGCCCGCCGCGCGCAATCGATCGAGCGCTTCGATGCGATGGCCAAGACCTCGCCGGCGGGCGCGGCGCAGCGCATCATCACCGGCATCGAGAAGAACCAGCCGCGCATCCTGATCGGCAACGACGCCCGCTTCATGGACCTCTTGCAGCGGTTTCGGCCCTCGACCTATTGGGCGGTGCTGGCGCGGCGGATCGAGAAGATGGCGGCGGGGAAATAGGTTGGCGGCGTTCCGGGGCTTGGACGACGGGTGTGAGAGCGCCTACTGCCCCACCAGCCGATCGGCGAAATACGCGATGGTCTTGCGGTAGATCGTGGCCCGGTTCCATTCGCGCATGGCTTCGAAATTCGCGGTGCCCTCGCCATAGGGCGCGCCGTTGCGGAAGCCGCTGACGTGCAGCAGGTTGGCGGTCGAGGCCAGCACGTCGGGGATGCTGTGGCGCAGATCGACATGGCCGTTGCCGTCGAAATCGACGCCGTATTTGATGTACGACGACGGCAAAAATTGCGTCTGGCCGATTTCGCCGGCGAACGCCCCGATCAGGTCGCGCAAGGGCAGATCGCCGCGCTGCACGATCTTCAGCGCCGCCAGCAGTTCGCCCTGGAACAATTCGGTGCGGCGGCAATCATGCGCCATGGTGGCCAGCGTGCGGACCACCGGCAACTTGCCGATGTCGCCCTTGCCGTAATCGGATTCCAGCCCCCAGATCGCGACGATGATCTGCGGCGGCACCCCGAAACG
>JBAQER010000592.1:0-2909 GCA_049286845.1 Bradyrhizobium sp. | reverse complement strand
CTCGTACGCATGGCGTCGGAATCCTGAAAGTCTCGGTCTTCGTCATGGCTGGGCTTCGTCCCGGCCATCCACGTCTTTCTTGCCGAGGGGAAGCGAGACGTGGATGCCCTGCACAAGGCCGGGCATGAGAACGTTACGCCGCGGCGCGCGCTTGTGCCTGCAATTGCGACAGCCACGAATTTCGCCGCTCGATGAAGTCGCGCAGCAGCGCCGGGTAATCCACGCTGACCGCCGTGCGCACCGACGGCCGCGCCGCGAGCGAGTTGCGCCAGCGCGTAAGCTTCGGCTTGTCCGCCAGGATGCCGAAATCGCCGATGTCGTCGAACACGTCGAAGTAACGAAACACGGGGCCGAACACCGCATCGACCAGCGAGAAGTTCTCGCCGGCCACCACGCGCGCCTCGAGCCGCGCAAATTTTTGTTCGAGCTGCGCCGCCTTGGCCTTGAACGTGGCTTCGTCCGGCGCGGCATAGAAGCCGGCGATATCGTTCAGCACCGCCGAGCCGAATTCGATCCAGCCGCGATGCTCGGCGCGCGCAAGCGGATCCGCCGGATGCAGCGGCTTGGCTTGCGTTTCCTCCAGATACTCCAGGATAACGGCGGACTCGAAAATCGCCTTGTCGCCGACCTGCAGCACCGGCGTCTTGCCAAGCGGCGAGATCGCCAGAAACCATGCAGGCTTGTTGACGAGATCGATATCGATCCGCTCGAACGGGACGCCCTTCTCGGTCAGCGCGATCACCGCGCGCTGCACATAGGGACAGAGCTTGTGGCTGATCAGTTTGAGCGGCGCAGTCATGGCACGACCTCGTAGCTTCATGCAGATGCATATAACTACATGCACATGCATATAATGTCAAGATCGATGCACCTGCATCTTGATCACGGCCGCGCGATCAGCCCGCCGGTCATCGGCATCGGCACGCCGGTGGTAGCCGGATAGCTCAGCGGCAGGCCCTTCAGGCCGCGGGCGGCCAGGAAGCCGAAGGCCTGCGCCTCGAGGGCGTCGGCCGCCCAGCCCAGCGCCTCGGCGGGCTCGACGGTGGCAGGCTGAAGCCGCTCGCGCAGCATCCGCAGCATGGTGAGGTTGCGGGCACCGCCGCCGGCGACGATCCAGCTCTTCGGCTCCTTCGGCAGCAGCGGCACGATCCGGGCGATGGCTTCCGCCGTGAACGCCGTCAGGGTCGCCGCGCCATCGGCCGGAGACATGTCGCGCAGCGCCAGCGAGGCGAAGTCGTTGCGGTCGAGCGACTTCGGCGGCGGCAGCGCAAAGAATGGATGCTCCAGCGCGCGAATGACCCATGGCACATCCACCGCGCCTTGCGCCGCCATGCGGCCCTCGCAGTCGAACGGCTGGCCCATGGTGCGGAACATGTGATCGTCGAGCAGCGCGTTACCCGGCCCGGTATCGCAGGCGATCAGGATATCCGACCCGTCGATATAGGTGATGTTGGAAACGCCGCCGATGTTGACCACGACGATCGGGCCCTCGCGCTCCAGCGATTGGGCCAGCGCGCGGTGATAGACCGGCACGAGCGGCGCGCCCTGCCCGCCGGCGGCGACGTCGGCGGCGCGAAAATCATGCATCACCGGAATATGGATGGCCCTGGCCAGCGCCGCGGCGTCACCGATCTGCACGGTCATCCTCTGCGCCGGCCGGTGCAGCACGGTCTGGCCGTGAAAGCCGACGATATCGATGTCCTGGCAGGAGATGCGGTGCTGCGCGTTGAAGGCGGCGACGGCCTCGGCATGGGCCAAAGTGACGGCGCGCTCGGCCTCGCGCAGGATGCCCGGCCGCGCATCGCGCTGCGGCAGGTGGACGGCCTCGGTCAGGGCCTGGCGCAACAGGCCGCGTTCCTGGTTCGTGTAGGCCCGGTAGCCGGATGGGCCGATCGACTTCACCCGCCGGCCGTCGGTTTCGATCAAGGCGACGTCGACCCCGTCGAGCGAGGTGCCGCTCATCAAACCGAGTGCCGTCAGCATCATTGCCATGTCGTGACGCCCTGCCCTCGACGTCCGCTGGTGTCAAACCTTGTGTCAAACCAGCACATCTTATAATGCCACAGCGCGCCGGCCTGCGGCAGCCTAATCCGACAGGGTTCCGCGACCCCGTGAAGATACCGTGAAGCAAGCATGATCAGAGTCGCACACAAATGACTGCATTTAAATCCGATTTTCTCAATGTGCTGCAGAGCCGCGGCTTTATTCATCAGATCTCGGATCCCGGCTCGCTGGACGCGCTGGCGGCCCGTGGGGAACTGACCGCCTATATCGGCTTCGACTGCACGGCGCCCTCGCTTCACGTCGGCTCGATGGTGCAGATCATGTGCCTGTACTGGCTGCAGCAGACCGGCAACAAGCCGATCGCGCTGATGGGCGGCGGCACCACCAGGGTCGGCGATCCCTCCGGCAAGGACGAGACCCGCAAGATCCTCTCGATCGAGGACATCGAGCGCAACAAGGACGGCATCAAGCAGGTGTTCTCGAAGTTCCTGCGCTTCGGCGAGGGCAAGCACGACGCCGTGATGCCCGACAACGCGGAATGGCTGACCAAGCTGAACTGGATCGAAATGCTGCGCGATATCGGCCGGCATTTCTCGGTCAACCGCATGCTGGCGATGGACTCGGTCAAGCTCAGGCTCGAGCGCGACCAGGAAATGAGCTTCATCGAGTTCAACTACATGATCCTGCAGGCCTATGACTACGCCGTGCTTAACCAGCGCTACGACTGCCGGCTGCAGATGGGCGGCTCCGACCAGTGGGGCAACATCGTCAACGGCATCGATCTCGGCCGCCGCATGGGCACTCCGCAGCTGCATGCGCTGACCACGCCGCTGATCACGACCTCGTCGGGCGAAAAGATGGGCAAGACGGCCAGCGGCGCGGTCTGGCTCAACGCCGACATGAAG
>JBAQER010000591.1:0-3444 GCA_049286845.1 Bradyrhizobium sp. | reverse complement strand
GGTTCGGCGACCGCGACCTTCTCGTAGCGCGCCTTGGCCAGCTGGGCCTTGTCCGCAGGCTTGAGGGTGGCCTCCGGGGCGGCCTGGTAGGTCGTGGCCTGCATGCAGCCAGACAGCATCAGGCCGGCGGCCAGGATTCCCAACTTTGCTCTTAGCGACGACATCTGCAGTTCCAATCGAAAGTCTCGCGCCCGAACGCCAACATTGCGGCCCAAACGCCACGATTCCATTCAGGCGCAGTATCGGTGAAATCGTCCATAATTCCCAGTGCTTAGATACCTGTTCGGCGCTGCAGCGCGCTGGCTGTGTCATTCTTGCCGCAACTTTTCCGCTTTCCGGCTGATTTTTGGGCAAGGACATCGCTGGTTGCCGAATCCTTGCCACGCTGCCGCCATCCCGCCGCCGCAAATATGGATCCGCCCCTCATGAAGCGCTTGCCAGAATCGAGTTAAGTCCTGTTGGGTAGCCATGGCGTTTTCGGGCGAGGTGAGTGCCAAAAAAGGCTCTCGCGTGCCCGGTTCCGGAGTTGCTCATGTTCTCGGTGTTCGTTCCTGCCGAATCCTCGCTGAAAAAACTCGCAGCCGCCGACCTCGACGCGCTGCCTGAGAACACGGTCTGGATCGATCTCGTCAAGCCGAGCGGGACGGAGGACAAGGCGGTGGAGCGGTTGGCCGGGATCGCGGTGCCGACCCGGGAGGATATGCAGGAAATCGAGATTTCCAGCCGGCTCTATATCGAGAACGGCGCGCGCTACATGACGGCCACGCTGATGTGTGCGGCCGACACCGATAATCCCCGCACCACGGCTGTGACCTTCATCCTCGCCAGCCATCTTCTCGTGACCGTGCGCTATGACGAGCCCAGGCCGTTCCTGCTGGTGGAAAACAAGCTGGCGCGTTCCTGTCCGGGCGGGATCACCGGCGAAATGGTGCTGATGGAGTTGCTGGATGCCGTCATCGACCGCAACGCCGACATTCTGGAACGCGCCGGCGGCGACATGGACTCGATCAGCCACGATATTTTCGAGCCCCAGGGGGGCGCGCGCACCGGCCAGGCCAAGCGCTATTCCGACATCCTGATCGCAATCGGGCGCAAGGGCGATTTGACCTCCAAGGTGCGGGAGAGCCTGGTCTCGATCGGGCGGGTGGTGACCTTCGTCGCCGCCGCGACCGAAGGCGTCAAGTGGTCGAAGGACATGCGCGAGCAGCTCAAGACCATGCAGCGCGACGTCACCTCGCTGACCGACCATGCCAGCTACCTCTCCAACAAGATCACCTTCGTGCTCGACGCCATGCTCGGCGTCGTCAATCTCGAGCAGAACAACATCATCAAGCTGTTCTCGGTGATGGCGGTGGTGTTGATGCCGCCGACCCTGATCGCCTCGGTCTACGGCATGAATTTCAAGATGATGCCGGAGCTGGAATGGGCCCACGGCTACCCGATGGCGCTGGCCATGATGCTGCTCGCCGCGGTCGGGCCGTACTTGTTTTTCAAATGGAAGAAGTGGTTGTAGTCACCGGGGTGTTAAGGCGCGACGCTGTTCTCTGGGGCGTTCATACACCTGCAAAAACCAAGGGAACCCGCCTCATTTGCTCCGCTAAAATTTGAGCGTTGCGCTGAACGTTTGCGCGAGAGCTTTCTGCAATAACGCTGTCACAAGCCGCGAGGACAGCCATGGTTGAGAAAGTCATAACGTCACCCCCCAACGTCGTGAATTTCGCGCGCTATCGGATTGGCCGCAACGCCGCGGGCAAGGCGCCGGCGATCTCGGCGCGGATCTGCCGGCATTGCGGCGCGGCGCTGGCGGAGGGGGAGCGCGAGGACGAATGCTCCAGCGCCTTCAACGTCGAGGACGCCAGCCTGCGCTGGCAGGCCGCGCAAATTTTGCGCGGATTGATTTGATCGGGAACCGTAGCCCGCGTCGACCTCATCCTGAGGAGCCGCGCATCTTGCGCGGCGTCTCGAAGGATGGGCCGCAAGCGTTCTCTTCCCATCCCATCCATCGAGACGCCATGCTGCGTATGGCTCCTCAGGATGAGGCCGGAGCCCTACACGTGCTGGCCGCCGTTGATGTGGATCTCGGCGCCGTTCACGTAGGACGACGTTTCCGTGCACAGCACATAGATGATCTTCGCCACCTCGTCCGGCGTGCCGAGCCGGCGCAGCGGGATCTGCTGCTCGACGATCTTCTCGGTGCCCGGTGACAGGATCGAGGTGTCGATTTAGCCCGGCGCGATCGAATTGACGCGGACGCCGTGGCGGCCGAAATCCGACGCCATCTCGCGCGTCAGCGAGGCCAGCGCCGCCTTCGATGTGGCATAGGCCGCGCCCGCGAACGGATGCACGCGGGAGCCGGCGATCGAGGTGACGTTCACCACCGAGCCCTTGACGGCCTTCAGTTCCTCGATCAGCCCGCGCGCCATCATGATCGGGGCGAAGAAATTGACCCTGAACACGTGGCTCCAGGTCTCGATGTCAGTATCGATCGAGCCGAGCCGGGCGCCGCCCTCGGCCTTGGGCGAAATCGCGGCGTTGTTGACCAGCGCGTGCAACTCGCCGCCCTCCAGCCGCTGGCGGATTTCCGAAATCGCCCGCGTGGTGTCCTCGTGGTCGGCGAGGTCGACCTGGATGTGATCCTCGGGTCCCGCATCCCACGGGCAATCTTCGGGGAACGGATGCCGCGAGCAGGTGATGACGCGCCAGCCGGCTGAGGAAAAGCGGATCACGGTGGCATGCCCGATGCCGCGGCTGGCGCCGGTCAGGAGCAGCGTGCGCCGCGGGCCGTGGTTGGTCGAACTGGCCATGGAGGTCCTTCAGACTCTGGAATTCACGGATAAAGCCGCGTCTTGGACCATGGCTGGCCTGGCGCCGCGCGGTCGAATTCGATGCGGTCGTGCAGCCGGAACGGCCGGTCGTGCCAGAATTCGAACCGCGCCGGCTCGATGCGCCAGCCGCTCCAGCCCGGCGGGCGCGGCACCTCGCCGACGAGGTGCCTGGCCGCCACCTTGGCGATCGCCTGCTCGAAGGCAAAGCGGCTTTCCAGCGGCTGCGACTGCTTGCTGGCCCAGGCGCCGATCTGGGCCTGCTTCGGCCGGGTCGCGAAATAGGCGTCGGCTTCCGCTTCCGTCACCGGCGACACCTTGCCGCGGATGCGGACCTGCCGGCGCAGCGACTTCCAGTGAAAAGTAAAGCCGCCTTAGGATTTGCGGCGAGTTCGCGGCCTTTTTGACTGGCGATGTGGCTGTAGAAGACAAAACCGTCGGCATCGTAGCCTTTCATCAGCACCATCCGCACGTCGGGCAGCCCGTCGGCGTCGACGGTCGCCAGCGCCATCGCATTGGGATCGTTCGGCTCGGCCTTCACGGCTTCCGCGAACCAGTCGCCGAACAGCGCGAACGGCTCCTCCGCCGCGGTGAAATCACCTGATGTTAACGGTGTCGGGTG
>JBAQER010000590.1:0-5200 GCA_049286845.1 Bradyrhizobium sp. | reverse complement strand
GCGCAGCGCCGCCGTTCACCTCTTCGACGATCCAGGCTTCCATCCGCTCCTGCTCGGCCCCTTCGGCCAGAATGAGGTCGAGGAACGCTTGCGGGATCACCACGGCGCCGTCCTGGTCGGCGACGATGACGTCATTGGGAAAAATCGCCACCCCGCCGCAGCCGATCGGCTCGCCCCAGCCGACAAAAGTCAATCCGGCGACCGAGGGCGGCGCGGCAAAACCGTCGCACCATACCGGCAGGCCGGTGCCGAGCACGCCTTCGAGATCGCGCACCACGCCATCGGTCACCAGCGCCGCCACGCCGCGCTTGACCATGCGCGCGCACAGGATGTCACCGAAGATGCCGGCATCCTTGACGCCCATCGCATCGACGACGGCGATGCAGCCCGCCGGCATGGCCTCGATCGCGGTGCGGGTCGAAATCGGCGACGACCAGGATTCTGGCGTCGCCAGATCCTCCCGTGCCGGCACGAAGCGCAGCGTAAAGGCCGATCCGACCAGCCGCGGCTGTCCCGGCCGCAGCGGGCGCGAGCCCCGCATCCAGACGTTGCGCAGGCCCTTCTTGAGCAGAACCGTGGTGATGGTGGCGGTGGACACGCGGGACAGGGTCGCAATCGCTTCGGGGGTGAGGGACATCGAAAAGGTAGCTCCGGTGGGGGATGAATTGGGCGCGCATCTTGCGGGGCACGGGCATCGCGTCAAGGGCCGACACTAACCCACAAGCGAGCGGGATGCATCGCAAAGCGCAATCAAAATCCCTTATCGCCGGTATGCTGATTAATTTATTGAATTTGCAGGCCCATTTGCGCAAAGCGGATTCCACTTCGCCGCGAAACACGTTAGAGCTTGGTGTCCGCCGATGAATTTGTGAGGCCATGGCCGCGACACTCTCCCCTCCCCGTATTCTGCCGAGCGGCGACAGCGCCATCACGGTCGAATTCAGCCGCAACATCGATGACGCCGCAAACCGGCGGGTGCTGGCGCTTGATCGCATTCTGGCGCGTGAACCAGTCGCCGGCGTGACCGAAACGGTACCCACCTATCGATCCCTGCTGGTGCATTACGATCCCCTGCAGATCGGATTCGACGCGCTGAGCGAAAAGCTGGTTGCGCTGGCGCAACTGCCGATTCCGCCGACGGCAAAAGCCCGGCGCTGGCGGATTCCCCTGGTCTACGGCGGCGAGCACGGCATCGACCTCGACGACGTCGCCAAGGCGCTGAACATGACGCCGGACGAGATCGTGGCGCGGCACGTCGCCGGCGACTACCGCGTCGCCATGATCGGCTTCACGCCGGGCTGGTCCTATCTCAGCGGCCTCGATCCGTCGCTGCATATGCCAAGGCGGCAGAACCCGCGCCTGCTGACGCCGGCCGGTACGGTCTCGGTCGGCGGCGTGCAGACCGGCGTTCAGTGCCTGGCCGGTCCGAGCGGCTGGCACCTCCTGGGACGGACGCCGGTCCGGACCTATCAGCTGCATCGCGATCCGATCTTTCTGCTGGAACCCGGCGATCACGTGACGTTTTCCGCGATCGATGCGAAGACCTTCGCGGAACAGGATCGCGCTGCTGAAGCCGGCAAAATCGTCGCCGAGTTGATCGCCGCATGAGCAAGCTCGTCATTTCAGCGATCGGCCCTGCGAGCTCGGTGCAGGACGGCGGCCGCCACGGCACCCAGCGCTACGGCCTGACGCCGAGCGGTGCGATGGATATGTTCGCGCTGGCGGCAGCGAACGTTCTGGCCGGAAACCCGCCATTGGCCGCGGCGATCGAAATCGGTCCGTTCGGCGCGGCGTTCAAGGCGCGCGATGGCGCGGTTCGCGTCGCACTCGCCGGCGCCTCGCGCAACGCCGACATCTCCGGCCGCGCGGTTGCATTCAATACCTCGATGACGCTCGCGGACGGCGAGACGCTGACGCTGGGCTTTGCGCGCGGCGGCGCGTTCAGCTACCTCGCGATCGAGGGCGGCATTGCGGGCGAGCCGATGTTCGGCAGTCTCGCGGTCAACGCCCGCGCCGGCCTCGGCAGTCCCTATCCGCGCCCGCTGCAGGCCGGCGACGAATTGCAGACGGCGCCCGCAAGCGGAGCGGCCGAGCGACGGCTCGATCTGCCTGCGATGGCGGACGCGCCGATCCGGGTGGTGATGGGCCCGCAGGACGACGAATTCGGCGACGCCACCAAATTGTTTCTCGACGGCGAATGGAAGATATCGGCGACCAGCGACCGCATGGGATACCGCCTGGAAGGCCCCGTGATCAAACATCTGCACGGCCACAACATCGTCTCCGACGGCACCGTGAACGGCAGCATCCAGGTCCCCGGCAACGGCCAGCCGATCGTGCTGATGCCGGACCGCGGCACCAGCGGCGGCTATCCGAAGATCGCAACCGTCATCACCGCCGATCTAGGGCGGTTCGCGCAGATTCCCGCAGGAAAGAGTTTCCGCTTCAAGGCTGTCGGCATGGCGGAAGCGCAGGCGGAGTTGCGGAAATCCGCGGAACTGCTGCGTACCCTGCCCGACCGGCTCCAGCCGATCGAAAATTTTGATCTCAACATCGAAGCCCTGCATGATGCTAACGTCGCCGGCGCCGCCGTCAGCGCGGTCGATGCCGGCACTTGGCATGCGCCATCAGCGGCGGATGTCGAGGTCCCGGACTAGCCGGAGCACGACGAATTCAAGATCCACCCACGCGAAGCGGACATATCATGAAGACCATCGACCTGAATTGCGATCTCGGCGAAGGATTTGGCGCATGGGAAATGGGCAATGACGCCGCCATGATCGAACTGGCCACCTCGGTCAACATCGCCTGCGGCTTTCACGCCGGCGATGCCGACATCATGCGCAGGACAGTGGAACTTGCGAAAGCGCGCGGCGTCAGTATCGGCGCCCATCCCGGCTACCGCGACCTGCACGGCTTCGGCCGGCGGCCGATGGTCGGCCTGAAATCGTCGGAGATCGAAAACCTGGTAGCCTACCAGATCGGCGCGCTGCAGGCGATCGCGACCGCGGCCGGTCACAAGGTTACCCACGTCAAGGCGCACGGCGCGCTGTCCAATGTCGCCTGCGAGGATGACATGACCGCGAAGGCGATTGCCTCCGCAATCAAGGCGGTCGATCCCAATCTGGTCTTCGTGGTGCTCGCCAATTCGAAACTGGTGCAGGCCGGCGAAGCCGCCAATCTGCCGATGGTGCACGAAGTGTTCGCCGACCGCGCCTATGAAGACGACGGCTCGCTGGTATCGCGCCGCAAGCCCGGCGCGGTGCTGCACGACGCCAGGGAAATCGCTGATCGCGTGGTGAGGATGGTGCAGGGCGGCGCCGTGGTCTCGGTGACGGGCAAGGCGATCAAGATGCGAACCGACACCGTGTGCATTCACGGCGATACCCCGGGCGCCGTCGATATCGCGCGCGGCGTGAGACAAGCGCTGAAGGCCGGAGGGATCGAAGTGGCGCCGTTCAAGAAGGCGAATTAGGGAGCTGCCCTAGAATGGGTGAACCGACAGCGTGCCCAACAGGATGCCGGCAATGACCGCGAAGGCGCCGTAGAGCGCGGCTGCGTGAAATCCGGTTCCGTTTCGCCTGGACAGCGAACGCGCGTAAAGGTGCAGGCGGGCTTCCGCCGATAGTTCGCGCATGGTCGATCTCCAACGCAGCATCGGTCACAATGAAATGCCGTTCGCTGCCGGATGCAAGACCATCCCGGAAATAGCGACGTGAACGCCTCGACAGACTCCGATCGCAGTCAAAAATTCTCTGCAGCGAATTTGGGCGAGAATATTATTCGTTCGAATTGAATCGGTCTGGAACCCGATCAGTAGACGTCCTGCTGGAACCGTCCCTTCTTCTTGAGATCGGCGACAAACAGCACCGCTTCGTCGGTCGAACGCGCCCCGAACTGCGCGACGATATCCACCAGGGCGCGTTCGACATCCTTTGCCATCCGCTTGGCGTCGCCGCAAATGTAGAGGTTCGCGCCGTCGGCCAGCCACGTCCACACCTCGCGGCCGAGTTCGCGCATGCGGTCCTGCACGTAGAATTTCTTGTCGCCGTCGCGCGACCATGCCAGTGACAACCGCGTCAGCACACCCGAGGTTTTCAGGGCGTTGAGCTCGTCGGCATAGAAGAAGTCGCAGTCGCTGCGCTGATGGCCGAAGAACAGCCAGTTCTTGCCGGGCGCGCCGGTCGCCTTGCGGTCGAGCAGGAAGGCTCGGAACGGAGCGACGCCGGTGCCCGGCCCGATCATGATGATCGGCGTCTTCGGATCCTGCGGCAGCGCAAAGCCGTGGGCCTTCTGCACGTAGACCTTGACCTCGTCGCCGGGATTGATCCGCTCGGCGAGGAATGTCGAGGCGAGCCCGAGGCGCTTCCGCTTGCCGATCACGTAGCGCACGCAGTCCACCGTCAGCGACAGTTTGCCGGGCGTCGCATTGTGCGACGAGGAGATCGAATAGAGCCGCGGCTGCAGCGGCTCGAGTGCCTCGACGAAGGCTTCGGGATGCGGACGCACGCCGGAAAACTTCTGCAGCGCCGCCATCACGTCCAGCGTCGCGGCGTCGCCGTCAGGATCCTCGCCTTGCGCCAGCGCGCGGGCCTTCTCGCGCAGCGCGCCGCCGGTGATGAAGGACAACAGTTCGAACAGGCTGTCGGGGGCCGGCGCCAGCGAGACGTCGTCGATCAACACTTCGCGCAGCGTCTTGCCTCTTACCTTGGTGGTATGGGACGCGCCGAGCAGGGCAATGATCTGATCGACATGGCCGACATCGTTGCGGGCAAAGATACCGAAGGAATCGCCGACGACATAATCGAGACCGGCGCCTGAGAGGTCGAAATCGATATGCCAAGTCTCTTTTTCCGAGCCGGGCTTGTTGAGCAGGCGCCGTGAGACGAAGGTGGCGGCCACCGGGTTGTCCCGCGAACGGCCGGGCTGCGCCACGGCGGCCGGCGCAGCCGCGGCTGCCGGACCCGTTGGGGCCGCCGGCGCCTTCTCCAGTTCCTCATGCAGCGTCTTCAGCATCCGGGCGGTTTCCTTGCCGCCGGGGACGCAGAGGTTGAGACGCGCTTCCGTCTTGCCCGCGATCGCCTCCGAATAGTCGTGGCAGTTGTAGCCGCACTGGCCGCAATCCTGCTGTGCCATCGCCGCCATCATCCGCCGCCGCAACGGCCGGCCTTCGGCGAGCTTCATCCGGTCTGATATCGGC
>JBAQER010000589.1:0-3609 GCA_049286845.1 Bradyrhizobium sp. | reverse complement strand
CCTCGCCCAGGAAGAACGACAGGCACTCGTCGCCGCAGACATGGTCGTGGGTGCACATGTACTCGCCGCCGGGATGGCCGACCAGCACCGACCCCGCCACCAGCTCGAAGCTGCGGCCGCGGCTGCGGCAGCCGAAACTGCCCTTGCGGACATAGGACACCGAGTGGCAGCGATGCTGCTCCACGAACGGCTTATCGCCCGGCCCGGCGGTGCAGCGGAAGTCGAATACGGAGATGGAGTCGCGCTGAAAAAGCGGTGTTGCCGTCATGCGGCGATTTTAGCCCTGCAGGCGCGGCGGGGCAACGGGAAGCAGCACGTCGAACAGCGTCTTGCTGGTGATGCCGCCGCGCGCGCCCTCGATCGAAAGCAGGGTGCGCTTTGAGATACTGCCGCCATTCGCTGACATCTTGTCCGCATAGCTGCCGGCCTCGAGGACGCGGTGGCAGGGCACGATGATCACGAAGGGGTTACGGGCCAGCGCCTGCGCCACCGAACGCACGGCGCCGGCCGCGCCGAGCCGTGCGGCGATTTCGGCATAGGTGCGGGTTTCGCCGCGCGGGATCACCTGCGTCAGCTGGTAGACCCGCAGGTTGAAGGCGTGGATGCCGGTCGTATCGAGGGTGACGTCGGAAAAGTCGGCAAGGCCGCCGCGCAGCAGCGTCACGATGCCCTCGATCGCGATTTCGACGTTCGGCGGCGGGCGCTGTTCGCGGGCGTCGGGGTAAATATGATACAGCCGCCGCCGGGTTTCGATCTCGCGCGCCTCGGGCAGCTGCACGCCGACGATGCCGGCAAGGCCCCATGCGATGCCGCAACGGCCGATCATCGTATCGAAAATGGTGTACCCACGCCCCGCCATACGCAACCCACCCTGCCAAGGATCATAGCACCGTCACAAAAGGCTGCACCTGGAAAATTCGGGTCCGGTTAAGGTTGCCGAGGGGGCGTACCGAACCCGCTTGGCGGACCGCGCGGTCTCGGCTAATGAGAGGGGCAAGCGACCGCGGGCGTAGTTCAATGGTAGAACGGCAGCTTCCCAAGCTGCATACGAGGGTTCGATTCCCTTCGCCCGCTCCAAATTGGCAAAAATTCAGGCTCCCTTGTCGGACTCCTGTCCCCCCGTTCGTCCTCCGGGCGAGCTGCGCAAAAGGGGCCAGGCTGATCTCTTTTGTGTGCCTGTTGCTGATCTCGCCGGCGGCACGGCCTTGGAGACAGAGCACGACGGACACCAGCTCAACTGAACCCAGCCAACAAGGACTCCGTCATGACTTCCATCACCCCGTTTCTCTGGCTTGATAACAACGTCCCCGAGGCTGTCGCCTTCTACAAATCGGTGTTTCCCAATGCGAAGGTCGAAACTGTCAACGACTTCATGGCGAGCTTCGAGCTCGAGGGGCAGAAGTTCAACGCTCTCAATGGAGGTCCAAAATACAGGTTCAACGAGGCGGTCTCGTTCTTCATCAGCGTCGAGACCCAGGAAGAGGTGGACTACTTCTGGAACAAACTGATCGCCGACGGCGGCGAGGAATCGAGATGCGGATGGCTCAAGGACAAGTTCGGTCTGTCCTGGCAGGTTGTCCCCAAAGCGCTGGGCCGCTACCTGAGCGATCCCGATCGCACAAAGGCCGATCGCGCCATGCAGGCGATGATGAAGATGCAAAAGATCGTCATCGCCGATCTCGACAAGGCTTTTGCGGGCTGATCCCCGGGAACCGGAAGCTTCCCCCCCCCCCAGGCGGGGCCGGCGCAGAGCGGGATGGGATCAGGTTGGGCGCGCGACGGCGGACGCTTTTTCTTCACGTGCCCGGACGCGGGTGCAGCACGAGCGCTCCGAGTCGAGACATTCTTACTTTGCATGGGGTTGTTTTCGCGATTTTTTGTAGAAGGCCTGCCGGGAGGCGCTGCGCCGCGTCCGGGGCACCGGATCGCTGGTGCTTCTCCCGGGCGATACCGGCCTAGCTTTCGCCGCCCATCGCGCCTATATCTGGGGTGTCGAAAGACGATGGCGCTGAAACTCAGAGCGGACTGCGGGCAGACCCGGGGGCAGTACCCGGCGCCTCCACCTTAGCAGCTTGAGCTTAAAGGTCTCATCAAGGTGAGATCGATTCCGTCGCAAGGCGGAATCCCAAAGCTGTTAAGGCGGGGGCGAAACAGGATCGATGGTCGCGAAGAAGCTCTGAATTGTTCCCGGCATGATACCGCCGTTATCGGGTCAAAAACCTAAATGCAAACGATAACGTTGCATTGAACGAAGTGCGCCTCGCGGCGTAACCTGTTCGGGGTTGGTCCACCTGGCAACAGAACGGCCATCGCCGCGTCAGCCCTCGGGCTGGCGCGGCTTTATTTTGTGGCGGCTTTCGCATCTGCGCGTTGCCTTCAAACTGGACCGTCGCCGTGCTAGACAACGGCATGTGGCAACAGGGAGGTGAACGTTGACCGAGGCGATCGCTTCCACCGACCAGTCCCGCAACGGCCTGCTGAAGATCGCCGCCTTCGGCGTGCTGTCGGGGATTCTCACGCCACTGCTGCCGCCACTGATCGACAAGCTCAACGGCACGCCCGGCGATCTCAGGATCGCGCTGGTGGCGGTCCCGTTCGCGGTCCTGGTTTTCATTCTGGTGCGGCGCCACTCCGCAAACCCGTGGTGGGCGGCGCTGGCGGCTGCCATTATCACCATGGTCGCCTTCGTCTGCGCGGTGAACGCCGCGATCTTCATCGACGGGCAGGCCAATGGCCTGGCGAAGGCGTCGAGAAATATCCTGGCCGGCCTGACCGGCGGCTTGGTCGGCGCCGGCGTGATGGCGCTCGGAATAGCTCTGCTGCCATCCGGTCCGCGCGCCCTCGCGGCGTGGCTGCCGATGCTGATCGTGGGCACGCTGACCGGCGCGCTGCTGGCGCTCGACAACGCGCTCGACCTCGACCTGACCTCGGTGCTGTTTCCGGTCTGGCAGGCATGCGTCGCAGTCGGGCTGACGACGGCCCTGCAACGGGCCGAAACTAGGGCTGGAACATAGGGCCGCCTGTCGGGCAGTTCGGGTTAGAGTAGATTCGCGAGCTCATGCAGCCGCTGGGCAGCACTCATTGCACTTCGATCATGGGCTTTGGCATCCGAGCCACTTGCCACAGTTTGTACAGAAACTGGCCGCTCAATGCCAACCAGCATACGGAGAATAGCACTATGTATCCGTATCTCAACGTTACGTCCTGAAACGATGTTACTATGAGCGTGATGGTGGCGCAGATCGGGAGCACAAAAATTGATAGGATTATCAAAAGGCTGCCCGCTCCAGTTCTTAGTATCGCTATCTCAGGAAAGTTAGCTACTTTATCGAAGTCGCTCGCAGGAGCAGACGATAGCTGACTTGCAAGTGCGAGAAGATACAGGAGTAGTACTATCTCTAAGGCCGGCCCAATTAGACCAGCAATGTTCGGCTCCATAGTCATACCAAAGGCAGTCACATTTCCCTTGCGCTTGGAGATCTCTGCAGAAGATCTCCTTTCCAAAATACCGATTGCGGTTTGAACTTCTTTTCCTGTCACTTCGTCCCAGACTTTCGATTGTGCGGGAAGCGGAAATATGTACCCGTCACGCTCGATGAACAGCCCGTT
>JBAQER010000588.1:0-7127 GCA_049286845.1 Bradyrhizobium sp. | reverse complement strand
GATTGATGATGACCGACGATGAGCACCCTATCCTTCAGCCTAAGTGCCGCAATCTCAGCGAGCGCCACATGCCGGTTAGTCAATCGCTTCCCCTGAATTCCATTATCCGGATCAAGGAAAACAAGGTTAGCGTCGCTCACTGAATTGACCAGTCGCTCAGCCCAAGACGGACGCAGCGATGCCTGCTTGGGAACCTCATGTCGGAGAAACATTGCATTTTCCAAGACCCTGCTTGTTTGCAGCGCAACCAGAGGATCGACAACCGCCCGACCTCCAACAATTTCCACCAGTTGGTCAAACAAATCCGGAGCGAGGTGCCGAAACTCATCGGGCCGCCTAAGGTAATCGAAATGCTTGTCGAGATCCTTCACCTCATCGTTTACACCGCTAAGGTACGGGCAGACCGCAAGGCGACGACCTTGCTTAAGATGGCGAAGCAACGCGAGTTTTCCGAAATCGCCAATTCCTCCGATGTGCCGAATTCGCATAACGCCCCCAACCAATGGTCCCGTAGCTTACAACGGATAACATGAGGCCTTGCTTCGCCTCCTCCATTCGATTCTCCGTCGAATGTTGCCAATTGGCCGCAAATCGAAGGCGCCGCGATCAGCGGCAGGGCATTCGTCGGTACTTTTTTGATACAAACCATTGATTTAGATCATTGCGGGAAGATCAGACTCAGGAATGCCGGCTGCGCAGCCATGCAAAAATTTCGGGGGCACCGGATCGCGGCGTAAATTCATGCGCGAGGCCCGCAAGTTACTTTCCCGGCTCGACTATGGCCATCCTTGCGATTGCGTCGCATCTGCTTGTTGGGTTCGCCGCACCGGAACTTGCCTTGAGGACAGCCGCGATCAGAGACGGGGAGCATTGCCTTCTCGTCGCCAAACTCCCGGGCCACACCATCGCGCCCCCCCGAAACGCGGGACTGACCGTCAGCATCCATTCCAAACGTGATTGGCGGATACATCGTCGCATTCAACCTTGCTCGCTTCGATCGTTCGCCGCTTTCGGTACGACATCTGGAGACTTTCGCCCGATGACCCTCAATCCAGAGATTGGAGTGTACGCCCTGATCGTCGGGGCCATCTGGGCTTTCTATCTTGCGTTACGCATGCGCGCAGAGACGCGCAGTCGCGCGACGAAGGCCGCGGCTGCCGAAGCCGGACTTCTCGAACCGGCTTCCCTGCATCCGAAGATCGATCCGCTCAAATGCCTGGGCTGCGGTGCCTGTGCCCGCGCCTGTCCCGAGGGCGACATTCTCGGAATGATCAATGGAAAGGCCGAGCTCATCGAGCCCAGCCATTGCATAGGTCACGGCGCTTGCAAGGACGCCTGCCCCCGCGATGCGATTACGCTCGTTTACGGCACGGAGAAACGCGGCGTCGATATTCCCTACGTCCATCCCGACTTCCAAACAAACGTCCCCGGAATCTTCATCGCCGGGGAACTCGGAGGCATGGGGCTCATTCGCAATGCCATCGAGCAGGGCCGGCAGGCCATCGAATCGGTACGAAAATTCGACCGAAGCCGATCTTCCGACGTCTACGACGTAATCATCGTCGGCGCTGGACCGGCGGGCTTTTCCGCGAGTCTTTCAGCTATCCAGCACAAGCTCCGCTTCCTGACAATCGAGCAGGACAGCTTCGGCGGCACGGTCGCGCATTTCCCGCGCGGCAAGCTCGTCATGACGGCGCCGGTCACCCTGCCCCTGGTCGGTACGCTCAAATTCAGAGAGGTGAGCAAGGAAGACTTGCTCAAGGTTTGGCTGGACGTTGCACGCAAGACCGGCCTGAAGGTGAATTACGGCGAACAGGTCGAGACGATCACGCAATCCGGTTCCGAATTCACCGTTCAGACAACCCGCGCATCATACAGAGCGGCCTCCGTGTTGCTCGCCATCGGCCGCCGCGGAACGCCGCGCAAGCTGGAGGTGGAAGGGGAAGACCAGGCCAAGGTGGTTTACCGCTTGATCGATCCCCAGCAATACCGGGAACATCACGTGCTGGTGGTGGGCGGTGGCGACAGTGCGCTTGAAGCAGCAGCCAGCATTGCGGAGCAACCCGGCACCACCGTGACCTTGTCTCACCGCAGCGACGCGTTCTCGCGTGCCAAGGCAAAAAATCGCGAGCGGGTGGCAACCGCGGAGAAGTCCGGCCGACTCAACGTCCTGCTCCAATCCAGCGTCAAGCGGATAGGTCGTCACGACGTCGAGATCGAGCAACAGGGACGACAAATGAAGCTCAGGAACGACGCCATTATCGTTTGTGCCGGCGGCATTTTGCCGACCGCCTTCCTCAAGAGTATCGGCATCGAGGTAGAGACAAAATATGGAACGGTCTAGATCAGCCCAGGCTACGTTGCGCCGGGTGCCTCCGCAGACACGCAGTTGCTGGTCGGACATCTGCATGAGCGGATTGACAGTGGTCATCAGTTTCCTGCTCGCCACCGCATCGGGTCACGCTCAAATAAGTCCGAAGGAACTGACACGGGCGGGAGTGAACGACTGCATCAAGGATGCGATCAGCACCAGTTCCGTGGAAGAAAATGGCTCGGTCATCATTTTTTACTGCAGCGCAGCCAAGGCCAAGACGCTGTATAATTTCATCGGCAGAAAGGTTCGTGCTGAAGTCGTTCAAGACAGCAATGGGAAATTCGAGAACAGGCAGTTTGGAAATAGCGCATGTTATCACCGGATCGAGGATCCGAACGGCAAAGCCACAGACGATTTCCGGTGCGACCTGATCTTGATGCTCGGCGACGTATTGAACGACTAGGGGCGCGGCTGAGCCACTCTGTCCGGCTGGATCGAAATTCCAACCCAGCACGACAGTAGCTCAGGCGCCGCGTCGGCAGGGCCTAAGTCCCGTTTGGGCGATTTCCGGGTCTCGGCGTGCCACAGTTGCAGGATCGCTCACCACGGCGAACTGATTTCGTAAGCGGCCACGACGTGCAGCTCGCTGAAGCGCGAAATGCTAACAAAAACGCAAAAATGAACCGTAAACCGCGGCTGGTTTTCGCGTCGGCTAAATCGCCTGGTTCTTGAAAAGCTTGGTGGGCGCACCAGGGCTCGAACCTGGGACCCGATGATTAAGAGTCATCTGCTCTACCAACTGAGCTATGCGCCCGGAAACCGGCCCGGAAAGCCTTCGCAAGAGGGGGTCGTTTAGCAAAGCGATTCCCCTATGTCCAGCAAGGTGGCGAGGAATTCCCCGGCCATTTCGACCAAACGGGAAAGCGAAAAAGCCGCCTGAATTCAGCGGCTTTTGACGCATTTCGATCGATGGGGGGCGGTTGCCCGCTAGAGCCGCTCGGGGCCCCCCCGGTCCTTGCCCGGCCCGCCGTCCCGGTCGTACCGATCCCGGTCATAGCCACGGCCCCAGCCGCCGTCGTCGCGGTCCATGCCGCGCTGGAATCCATGGTGGCGCCAGCCACCCCGGCCGAACCGGCCTTCCATATGGGTCAGGATGGCGAGGCGCCGCTTCTGGCCATCATCGAGGGTCTTGTAGAGCGGATCCGCCGCGTCCGCGATCTTCTTCATCGCCGCCGCCGTGATCGCCATGGTCTCGGCGCGGTCGCGCAGGCGCGCGACCGGATCGGCCGGCTGCGCGGTATCGTCGGGCTTGGCATTCATCCGCGCATTGGCGCGATCGATTCGCAGTTTGGCTAAATCCCGCACCGCGGCCTCCACCGGCGGCCACAGCTTTTCCTGTTCTGCGTTGAGCTTGAGGCCCGCCTTGACGGCGGCAATCCGCGCGTCGGTGAACGCTGCCCTGTCCTCCGGGCTCATTCGCTCGTGGTGGTGGAACCAGGGGCGGTTGTGCTGGGCATAGACCGCGGTAGAACCGGCGATGGCGAGGGCTGCGATGCCGGCGATGGCGAACTTCTTCATGCGAACCTCCTTCAAAAGGTTGCCTGAAGATGAGGTCGCCCAGCCTGCCAATCAACTTACAGATTGGACAGAGTGGCCTCTGTTACCAAGATGTAATCTGCCGCGAGTTCTCTCGACCGGAACAGATGTGGAGCCACCAGCCAAAGGCCGCGTCCGCCTTCGGTTGGTGGCCAGATTTCGGAATAAACCTCGACTTGTTAGGAATTATTCGCGTGTAGCTGCATGCCTACCACCGTCCAAACCTGCCATTGGTCTGCTGTGGTTGGAAGGCAGATCCATGAGACTGCGTCGACACCATGCGGAGGTTGCCACCGCCGCTTCCCGGCGGCGTACCGATGTTGGACCGCGATATGCCCGCCGGCTGCCGATTGACGCCAATCCGCGAGGGCGGTTTCCCAGGCCGACCGTCGATGCGATCCGCCACTCCACCAAGCTTCGGATTTTGCCCACCGGTCTTGTTCAAACCACCGGCCGGCAGGTTTATGATCTTGCCGGAAGCGACGCTATTGCTCCCGGAAGATGCATGCGTACCGGGAGATGGCAGCGTGACGATCCGACCGCCATTGCCGGGCTTTTCCATGCCGGACTTGCCGGCAGCCAAGTTGCCTAACCCACCCTGCAGAACATTTCCCTGTTGCGGAGAACGGCCCTGCGACATCCCGGATGCGCCAGGGTTGAGACCGGAATTGTCCCGCGACATGCCGAGAGTGCCGAGCTTGATCGAAGGCGGCGCGATGATCTGCGTCGGCTGCGAAAGCGGAATCATTTTCGGCTGCGCCGACAGTTTCAGCGCACTCTGCGCATAGGGACCGTTCGAGAACTTGTCATAGAACGATTTGTACGCAACGGGGGAATTGGCGAGTACCGCATTGTGCCACGCCTTCGCCTGCACGAGACTACCCAGCAGCGCGCGAATACGGTCGCACAGCGGGTCGTGAGGATAGAGCCGGATGAATTCCTGATAGTGCTCGACGGAATTTTCGGCCAGCACGTAGTCGTAGGCCTGGCGCGTGGCGCGCGAGGGAAGATTGTCCGCCACCTGGACGGCCTTCTGCGGTACCGGCACTCTCGTGGCCGCAACCGCGGTATCGCCGAAGAAATAGAAATCGCGCGTCAGCGACGAGCTTTCCCAGGGGGTCTGCCGCCCGTCCGTTGAATTGTTCACGTCGAGCCGAATACGCTTGAACAACTGCTCGATCGGGAGGTTTTTCTCATGCGCCAGCCGCAAGAACGCAGCCGCGTACGGGCTATGGTCGCCGGTGCCGTCGAGCGCTTCGGTGCCCGGTGCGGTTGAATAGGCCACAATTGAGCCGTTCGGCGCATCGACGATCGCAAGTCCGCGTCCCGCCTCATTGAGCGAGGGGAACGGATTGTTGCGGCAGGCATCGAGGATAACGATCCGCATCCGGCTCGGAATCGTCTCCAGCGTCGCCATCACGTCGACGAGCCGGACCGAACCATTGACCAGATCAGGTTCGGAAGAAATCCTGGCGTCGACTGGAACGAGATAGTTTTCGCCCGCGAGCTGCACGCCGTGGCCGGCGTAATACACCATCGCTACGGTGTTCGGACCGCGACCGGCAATCTTGCCCGAGAAATCCTGCACGACCTGAATCATCTCATTATGACTGAGATCCGTTGCCGAAATGACATCGAAGCCCGCGGCATTGAGGAGTTGAGCGACGGCCTTCGCGTCGTTGGCGGGATTCGAGAGCTGGGCAACGTTTCGGTAGTTCGAATTGCCGATAACCAGCGCGACGCGCTGCTCCGGCCCCGCCAATCCCAGCGAATTGCCGGCGCGAGCCGGGTTCTCCGCCGCCTGGATCGATTTCTGAACCGGGGGCTGCGATTGCGCCGACTGTTCCACGGGGGCGGCTTCGGCTGCCGCTCGCTGGGCATGTGCCGTCGAACCGGCCGCCAGCAGACTGCCCCAAAGACAAGCCCCCAATAAGGTACCCTTGAATAGGTTCATAGCGCTCTCCCACAACAAATCTCGGCGTGAGATTGGATGTGGTCACGCTAATGCCGGCGCATGCTGGAGGTATGTGATGTCGATCACGAACTGTCTTGCCAACCCGGCGATCGTGTCAAACGGGATGCAATCAACCCGGTTCCGCCCCCGCGATCATGCCCGGCGGGTAACCGCCTTAGCTCGATCGCGGCACGCCAATCGAGAGCCTTCAGAGCATGCCGAGCGCGCGCGGCAGCCACAGCGAGATTTCCGGCACGTAGGTGACGACGCCGAGGAAGATCAGCATGGTCAATAACCACGGCCACACCGCGATCGTCAGTTCGGTGATGCCCATCTTGGCGATACCCGACGCCACGTAGAGGTTGAGCCCGACCGGCGGATGGCACATGCCGACTTCCATGTTGACGACCATCAGGATGCCCAGATGCACCGGGTGAATCCCGAGCTTGACCGCCACCGGAAACAGGATCGGTGCCATGATCAGCACGATCGAGGACGCCTCCATCACATTGCCGGCGATCAGCAGCAGCACGTTGACGATCAGCAGGAAGATGATCCAGTCGACGCCGACCGACGTGATCCACGCGGCGATGTGCTGCGGAATATTCTCATTCGCCATCAGGAACGAGAACAGCACCGCATTGGTGATGATATAGAGGATCATCGCGCTCATATTGGCGGAGCCGAGCAGGACCTTGGGCACGTCCCTGAGCCCCATGTCTTTATACACGAACACCGCGATGACAAAGGCATAGACCGCGCTGACGGCTGCCGCTTCGGTGGGCGTGAACAGGCCGGCATAGATACCGCCGAGCACGATCAGGATCAGCAGCAGCCCCCACATGCATTTCTGGAATGCAACCAGGCGCTCCGTCCAGCTCGCGCGCGGCAGTCTCGGATAATCGAACTTCCATGCGCGATAGAACGTCGTCAGCCCGAGCAGCGTGGCCAGCATGATGCCGGGGATGACGCCCGCCATGAACATCTGTCCGACCGAGGCCGACGACACCCGAAGGCCGGCCGGATCGAGCGCGACGCTACCGCCGGTCGCCACGCAATAGATCACCATCACGATCGACGGCGGGATCAGGATGCCGAGCGCGCCGGAGGTGGTGATGACGCCGGCGCCGAAGCGCTTGGGAAACCCCTGCTTCACCATCGCCGGCATCATTATCGAGCCGATCGCGATCACGGTCGCCGGCGACGATCCCGACACCGCGGCGAACAGCGCGCACGCCATCACACCCGCGAGCCCCAGCCCGC
>JBAQER010000587.1:0-3828 GCA_049286845.1 Bradyrhizobium sp. | reverse complement strand
GGCAGCATCAAGACGTCGATCTTGGGAACGTCGGGGAATTTGATGATTGGGTAGGCGCCCCATTCGCGCGCCGTCACCGCGTTGCGGTCGAACGAAACCTGCTCCATCAGCGCGCGGCTGGTCGACTGGATGACGTTGCCGTGGATCTGGTGGCGGACGCCGTCCGGGTTGATCATCAGCCCGGAATCCTGCCCCGCGACCACGCGGGTCACACTGACGTCGCCGGTCGCCTTGTTGACGGTGACGTCGGCAATCCATGCCGACCACGCCGCGCCGTAACCCGGAAACTTGCTGTGCACATAGAGCGCGTAGGCGAACCCGCGCCCGCGCACGATGTCGCCTTCCTCAGGCTCCTGCCGCACCGGGCGCGGCACCCAGCCGGCGCGCTCGGCGACGGCGTTCACGAGATCTACCGCGCGCTGGTCCTTCAGGTAGCGCAGCCGGAATTCGACCGGATCGACGCCGGCCTCAGAAGCCAATTCGTCGACATAGGATTCATGGGCGAAGGTGTTGGGCAGTGCCGAGACACCGCGAAACCACGATGCGCGCACGATCGGCGGCATGTCGTGCGCCACCACGCGCAAATTGTCGTAGTCGTAAGGCGGGATCGCGGTGCGGTCCCCCATCTCGAACACGGCCGGAGTGGGTGCAATCGTTCCGGTGAGCAGCAGCGCCAGCGTCGGCGCGCCGTTCGAGGGATAGCGCGTCGCAAAATCGTAACCGGCGACGCTGCCGTCGGCGTTCAGCCCGCCGTTGACGTCCATCAGCTGCGCGGTACCCTTCGGCTCCCAGGCATGTTCCTGTTCGCGCGTCAGCTGCACGCGGACAGGACGGCCGACTGCGCGCGACAGCAGCACCGCATCGGCGGTGACGTCATCGGCGCAGTTGCGGCCATAGCAGCCCGCGGCTTCCAGCCGGATCACGTCGATGTCGTGCTCCGGTTTCTGCAGCAGCAGCGCGAGGTCGGCGCGCAGCATGTGCGGATTTTGCGTGCCGGACCACACCTTGACCTGATCGTCCCTGACATCCGCGACCGCGCAGGACGGACCAATCGAACCGTGCATCTGGAACGGCCAAATATAAGTGCGCTGCATCGGCTTGGCGGCAGCGGCGATGGCGGCATCGACATCGCCCTTGTCGATCAGGGTGCGCGGCGCCGACGGATTGGCGCGCAGCGCGGTCTCGATATCCTTCAAGTCGGGCAGCGTCGGTGTCGGCTTCCAGCTCACCTTGAGCTGCGCGGCCGCCTTGACGGCGTTTTCCTCGCGCTCGGCGACGATGCCGACGAAATCGCCGATCCGCACCACCGCCACCAGCCCGGGAATATCGCGGACCGACGCTTGGTCGACCGCGATCAGGCTGGTGCCGACGAAATCCCCGGCATCGACGCCGGCATAGGGCGGCCGCACCACGCGGCCGTGCAGCATGCCGGGCACGCGGACGTCATGAACATAGACCAGTTCGCCGGTCGCCTTGGCCGGCAGGTCGGTGCGCGGCACCGATTGCCCGACGATGCTGTAGGCGCTGACGGCCTTGACCGGAACATCGTCTTCGAGTTCGAGGCGGACGGCCTCGCCTGAGATCAATTCGCCGTAGGAGACGCTGCGATTGTCCCTGCCGCGGATCAGGCCGTCCTCGATGACAAGCTCCTCCGCCGGCATTTCCAGCCGCTCGGCGGCGCGCGCGATCAGGAAGTGCCGCGCCTGTGCCGCCGCCTTGCGCAGCGGCACCGCCGTGATCTGGATGGTCTCGCTGGCGATGGTCGCGCCCTGATTGGGAACCAGCGCGGTATCGCCCAAGACAACGACGACGCGGGCAAAGGACACATCGAGCTCTTCGGCGACGATCTGCCCCAGCGCGGTGCGAATGCCGGTGCCGAGATCGACATGGCCATTGTAGGCCGTGACCGAGCCGTCGGCCGTGATCCTGATGAAGGTTTCGAAGCCGGCCGCGGCCGGACGAACAACGGTCAATGACCCTGACCCGGACTCGCGGTTGTCGGGAACGTCTGCGGTCATCAATCCAGCGCCTCCGCGACGCGGCCAGCGGCCCGCATCGCCGCGCGCATGATTTCGACATGCGCTCCGCACCGGCACAGGTTGTAGCGCAGCGCCTCGAGCAACTCGCTCTCCGTCGGATGCGGGTTGCGATCGAGCAGCGCCCTGGTGGTCATGATCATGCCGTTCAGGCAGTAGCCGCATTGCGCGGCCTGTTCCCTGATAAAGGCTTGCTGCACCGGATCGGGATGTTCGCGCGAGCCCAGGCCTTCGAGCGTCACAATGTCGCGCCCGACGCAGCCTTCGATCGGAATGACGCAGGACCGCGCCGCGACGCCGTCGATCAGTACGGTGCAGCTGCCGCATTCGCCGAGCCCGCAGCCGTACTTCGGTCCGTTCAGTTCGAGATCGTTGCGCAACACATAGAGCAGCGCGGTGTCGGGGGCGGCGTCGACCTCGTGAATCCGACCGTTGACCGTCAGGCGGATCGTGCTCTCAGTCATGTCGGTGATCCCGCTCCAACGGTTGCGCTGCAAACATCGCGTCAAGGCGCGCCAAAACCTCTGGGCAAGATACCGTTTGCATACAAACGTGCAAGCATGCCGGCGGCGGACGAAACCGGCTGCCCTGTTTGTGAACAAACCCGGCAGGCAATCTGCGGTATTAATCGGCAGCCGCCGTTTTCGCATTGCACGGCGCTTGACAGCTTTCCGCCGGGCGCGCAACATCATTCGTATACGAACAAATACCCCCGCTGCGATATGAGGCGTCGTTACCGCTTGGCCGTCCGACAGTTTGACGCTGGCTTGTGAGTTCGTTCATGCTGACTGATACGACTGCTGCCGACGACAAGATCCGCTGCGATGCGTGTCCCGTGATGTGCTACATCAAGCCGGGCGCGGCGGGCGCCTGCGATCGCTATGCCAATCATAATGGCGAGCTGGTGCGCGTCGATCCGCATATCGTGCTGGAGCGAACGGTGTCGCATGGCGGACGGCTGGTGCCGTTCCAGGCCAGCGGCGACTGGGACGGCAAGATCGTTCACGAACCCAGCCTGTTCGTGACTGCGATCGGCGCCGGCACCACCTATCCCGATTACAAGCCCGCGCCGTTCATCGTCTCCTCCGAGATCGACGGTGTCGACATGGTCACCGTGGTGACCGAAGGCATTTTCAGCTACTGCGGCGTCAAGGTGAAGATCGACACCGACCGCTATCTCGGTCCGGAGACGGCGGCGGTGCGCGCGCAGGGCGAGGCGATCGGCCACGTCACCACCAGCGAATACGGCTCGCAGATGCTGTCGCTCGGCGGTGTGCATCACCTCACCGGCGGCTCCAAGAAGGAAGGCCGCATCACCTGCGACGCGCTGATGGACTTGAGCAACTGCAAGCCGGTCGAACTGACCATCGACGGCGGCGCCACCGTGGTGGTGCAGGCCGGATATCCGCCCATCGTCAACGGCGTGCCCGAAGAGCGGATGCGGGTCGGCTGCGGCTCGGCGACCATCGGCATGTTCGCCAAGCAGTGGCAAGGCAAGGTCGATGAAGTCGTGGTGGTGGACGATCACATCACCGGCGTGCTCAGTGAACACCAGGCCGGCAAGCTGCTCGACATTCCCGATACCGGGATCAAGATGAAGGGACGGCGTTCGACGCCGGGCCGCTATTTCCAGGTCGCCGAACCCGGCACCGGCTGGGGCGGCACCAAGATCTCCGATCCCTTGTCGGTGCTCGGTCCGTTCGATCCCAAGAAGGCGCACCCGGGGCTGACCATGCTGATGGTCTCCACGACAGGCGAGCATGCGGCCTATTATGTGCTCGACGAGGCGCTG
>JBAQER010000586.1:0-2845 GCA_049286845.1 Bradyrhizobium sp. | reverse complement strand
GATCATGGCGCCTCGCGGGTCTGCACCCTGACCTTCCAGTGCCTCGACCTGACCAAGCCCGGCGATACCGCGGTCATCACCTTCACCGGCGGCAAATACAACATTCAGAAGACCAGCAATCCGCCCTGGACTTTCGCCTGTGGTGCTGCGGCGGGGCTTTGCACCACCACCGAATATGCGGATGCGACGCCGACGGTCACGCCGCCCGTCGATGACGGCAACGATCCCAACGGCATGCTGTGCGGGCGCTGACGATGGCAAGATTCACCCGCAGCTTTGTTCTCCCGGCAGCCGTCAGCGCGGCACTGTCGCTGGTGCTGGTTCAGGCGCTGACCATTCCGGCATCGGCGCAAACGCCTGCGCCGGACCCGTCGGCCTCGCCGAGTCCGACGCCGACGCCGACACCCACACCCACACCCACACCATCGTCCTCGCCTAGTCCGACACCGACTCCCACGCCGACTACCGGCTCGGATTCCAGCGCAGGCTCGGTCCGCGATCTGGCCAAGCAGCGTTTCAACCAGATGATCACCAACCGGGTGCTCGGCACGGTGCTGCTCGGCGTCAACGAACAGGTCAACTGCAACGACTGCGTCAGCGCGTTCGGCTCCGCGGGGTCGTTCTCGGCCGGCATCCACGGCCGCAAGAATCTGACATCCAACCTCGCGCTGCTGGCCGGCATCGCCTACACCCAGTACAATGAAGGCGGCTACAGCGTCACCAGCGCGCCGATCGGCGCCTTCGCGCTGCGCTATGATTTCACCGACTGGGGATCATCGCGGCCGTTCTTCGACATCGGCGCCGTGCTGTCGCCGTTCCAGAAGGTGCGCTACCGCCGCAGCTATCAGACGAGCCTCGGCCCGGTGTCGCTCGACAGCGAAACCACCAGTGAGAATTACGGCGCCTATGGACGGGCGGGCTGGATCAGCCGGCTGTCGCCGCGCGATGAGGTCGCAGCGTCGGTCGAGGTCTGGCAGTTGTGGCAGCGGGTCAAGGGCTACAGCGACCCGGCCGGCGTGGCGTTCAATCCGTTCGACGCAACCATCGCCACCGGCACCGACAAGACCAACCTGGTCAAGATCGGCGGCCAGTGGACGCATCTGTTCGGCGACAGCATCGAGGCCAATATCAACGGCGGCTTCGTGCAATCCTTTGCAACCCGCTCCGGCATCGTCGCCACCGTCACCGGCGAAGGCAATGTGGTGCCGACGATCGGAAACCAGAGCTGGTTCGAATATGGCGGCCGGCTCGGCTACCGCATCAGCAAGGGCTGGGTCGCCGATCTCTTCCTCAACGGCACCGCCGGCCCGCAGCCGGTCGGCAACACCATCCACGGCGGCGTCGGACTGCGGATCACTTATTAGGCGGTGGATCAGGCGGCGGCCGATTTGCCCTCATAGGCTTTGCGCAAGCCTTCGATGTCGAGCTTGACCATCCCGAGCATCGCCTGCATCGCCCGCCGGCCGCCGGCGGGATCGGAGCCGCCGAGATATTGCATCAGCGCGGTCGGCACGATCTGCCACGACACCCCGAAGCGATCCTTCAGCCAGCCGCATTGCTCGACCGAGCCGCCATTGGCCGATAGCGCGTCCCACAACCGGTCGACCTCGGCCTGATCGGCGCAATCGATCTTGAACGAGATTGCGTGAGTGTATTCGAACCGGGTGCCGCCGTTGAGCGCCATGAAGCGTTGGCCGGCCAGCGTGAACTCCACCACCAGCACCGTACCGGCCTTGCCGGCGGGGCCGTCGACGATGTTCTTCTGGATCTTTTCGATCCGGGAATCCGGCAGCAGCGAAACATAGAATTTTGCGGCCTCCTCGGCCTCGCCGTCGAACCACAGGCAGGGAGAAATCTTGGACATGGGCATATTCCTCGCGTTGGGTTTGAATCAGGCGTCGGCCATGGCGTGCTGCGCAGCGGTCGCGGCCGCGACATCCATCCACATCACTTCCCAGATATGGCCGTCGGGATCCTCGAAGCTGCGGCCGTACATGAAGCCGTAGTCCTGCTTCGGACAGGGATCGACGCCGCCGCCCGCGGCCTGCGCCTTGCCGATCATCTCGTCCACCGCCTCGCGGCTGTCGGCGGAGAGACAGATCAGCACCTCGCTGGAGGTCCTGGCATCGGCGATCTTTTTCGGCGTGAACTGGCGGAATTTGTCGTGGGTCAGCAGCATGGCGTGGATGATGTCGGAAAATACCATGCAGGATGCGGTTTCATCGCAGAATTGCTCGTTCTTTTCGGCGCCGACGGCCTGATAGAAAGAGGTGGCGCGGGCGAGGTCGCTGACCGGCAGGTTGACGAAGATCATTTTGGTCATAAGGGGCTCCTTTGGTGTGCTGCGGCCGAAGGACGAACGGCCGGGCCGAGACCCGACACCCAATCTCAATTTTTTTCGGGGGCTGGCCGCTCCCGTCATCGCGAGGAGCAGGTGACCGGGTTCTACCTGTTTGCGGGGATATGCCTGGTGAAAATCCGCACGACAGAGCCCTTCACGGCCCGGCTCTCGTCGAACAATTTGGATGCAATTCGCTCAATGGCGTCGCGATGCTCGAGAAACTGCGCCTGTCTCACGGTGCTTGGCGAGCCTCTGACGCCTGCAAGCTCATCCATCGCGGCATCGCTGATCTGACAGTCGACGGTCTCGCCGTCGTTCAGCATCGTAAATCCGAACGCCAGGCGTCCGTCGTCGTACCCCACAATGCGACCACGCGTCAGCGGCATCGAATTCCTCTTAGCATCGCCTCCAGGCATGCTTCGCGCGGCGATTTTGTCGAGAAGGTGGCGTCACGGAACCTGCTTCGCCTCCGCCGGATCGCGGTGCACCGGATCGACCCACAGC
>JBAQER010000585.1:0-7562 GCA_049286845.1 Bradyrhizobium sp. | reverse complement strand
GTGATGGAGAGCTTCCTGGGTCCCTGGGCCAAGGAAGAGAATGTTGAGCTGATTTCTCTTCAGCCCGAGGAAGCGCACACGAAGCTCGTCGAGCACATCGAGTGCGACATGCTGATTTACAATGTCGGCACTGCTGCCTCCGTTCACGAGATGCTCGCCGAGTTGCAGGTGCTGCATACCCTCCGTCGAGAGGCTGCGCTGGTGATCCTCTCCGACGATGAAAGCCCGGTGAGCGTGATCTCCGCGATCAATTGCGGAGCCCAGGGTTACTTCACCAACTCCATGGTGCCGGCTCTCGCCCTGCAGGCGCTATCATTCGTTCTGCGCGGAGGTACCTACTTCCCGCCTGCCATATTGGCCGGTCATGCGGCCAACGGGGCGCCGACGGTCGAATACACTCATCAGCATTTTTCCCCGGACACGTCGCGTGGGCAACCGCCTCCAGGTTCCGAGCAACCAGGTCAAATGCCGACCGGAGAACAACAGCTGAGCTTCTTCCAACAGCAGGGTTCGCTCTTTGATGAGAAGGCACTCGTCCAACCCTGCGACCGTTTCCCCGGTATCCGGTGCGTCGACGCCATCTCGAGGCCAGAATTGACGGTGCGGCAGCAGGCGGTGCTTTCTTGTCTCTGCCGTGGCGATCCCAACAAGGTTATCGGTCGCAAGCTCGGAATGACGGAAACGACCGTGAAGGTCCATGTCCGGGAGATCATGCGCAAGTTGGGCGTAAGCAACCGTACGCAGGTCGCCATTGCTGCCAGCCTCAACTGCATCATCCCGGATTCCGTGGCTGAACTCATTCCCCAGGATCCACCGACGCTGGTCAAGTCTTCAGAACCTCGTCATTAGGGATGGCATGCGTTGCTTCAGGTTTGCAGTCGTTGGAAATGTCTGTCTGATCGCAAACAGACGCCCCGGTGACAGGGGGACTGTGGCCGGGGCGCTTTCGGTGGGGGCTGTTCGCCGAAGTTGAGTTGGAGGAGAGAAAATTTATCGCCTCTTGAAAAAGCTTAGCATCGAACGGCGCTGTGACGAATGCGCATCGGGGTAAATACCGGATTATCGGTGCTAATGCTTTCGACGGGTTCGGTCGTAACGGCAGATGAGACCACAGGGCTGCCACAGGTCAAACAGGCCAAAGCACTAGTATTCCAAGGCGCTGGCGTCTTGGAGGCATGGACATGTCGTGCCGAGGTGCGGCATCGCTCCTGCACACGCAAGCGAGAAGCGGACCCCGATCATGTGGATCGAGGTCCGCTTCGCTAGCCATCACCTGTCGCCGGCGAAGTCCTAGTTGACGTGCGGCTTGGACGGATAGAACCGCTCCTTGGCCGCCACCGCGTGGGCCATCGGCACGGGGGCCGTCTTGATCTGCCCGAAGCGCGGCGGCAGTTGCGGCGCGGTCCGGGTCGGCACTGGCGCGACCTTGGTGCCAATGGCGACGCCCGGAACGACACGCGTCGGCGCCCTCGGATTCACTTGCGGCAGGCCATCCGGATTGGCGGTGCCCGGCGTGCCTGAGAGACCGCCGCCGCCGGCGCCGGTGCAATTGACATTCACCATTTTCCAGCCTGTCGACTGACCGATCGGATTGGTCAGATCCTCGGCCATCGCCTGAACCGCCGTGCTCTTGTCGACAGAGAACGTCTTGCTGAAGGTCGCCTCGTACTTGCCCGGGCCGACGAACTTCGACCATGCTTCGACGAATTGGTTCTGCGTCGGCTCGTTGCCGACCTTGGTCCACAGCCGGAACTTGACACCTCCGGCCTTGGAGGTTTCAAGCCGCACCTTGGCCTGAGTCAACTGGCATTGAGTGCCCGGGTTCGGCTTCGTCGGATAGCCGGCCGTCGTCATGAAGCGCAGATGGATGCCCTTGACGCCGAAGTTCGGCTCCTTGGCGGCGACGTCATCGGCCTTGCCGTGCTTGCCTTCGCATTTCACCGGCACGCTCACCTTGGCGTAAGACTTGTGCGGGGCGCCCAGTCCGCCCGAAGGAAGTGGCCCGACATCCTTGCTTTCGGTCAGGAACGAGGCGATCAGCTCGACACCGACGCCGCTGAACGTGTTGTGACTTTCGCGAATGCCCTTTCCTTCGCCGAGTTTGGAATTGCATTCGGCAATAATGGCCTGCTTTTCCGCCGCCGTCAGATTGTCGGTCGAGCCTTCATAGAAGGTCGAGAAGTTGACCTCATCGTCGTGCTGGTTGTCGGGGGAGACGTTGACGAAGTACTGGCCATCGGGGTGGCCGAGCTGGCGAACCTTGTAGTTCAGAATCGGATATGGGGGCATTCCGATGTGGACGGTGACGGGCAAGTTGATGGTGCTTCCCTCGATCTTGGTCCAGGACGTTCCGTTTTCGGAAACGACCTTGAGCACGGTGGCGCTAAAGCCGTCGCCGTGGATCTGGGCATTGGCAGCGGCGGCGTGCGCAGCGACGCTGAGCGGACCCAGCAAGAGCACAGAAACGGCTGCCCCCTTGAGCAGCCGCCGAATCAGGTTTTGGGTGGTGGTAGACATGGTGGTTCTCCTTAAATGTGTGAATTTTCATGGGTTTAGGGTCGCAACGGGTGATCTCGATGGATCGCTTCGCTGCTTGCTGGTTGGTGCCGGCTGGACCGAAATGAGTTTCATGATATGATTTCAGAGATATGCTGAATAACGTTCATCTTGGGAATGCCGATCTCAACCTGCTGCCGGTGTTCGAGGCCGTGCTGGCGGAGCGGCATGTCGGCAAGGCTGCGCAGCGCCTTCACCTGACGCCGTCGGCGGTGAGCCACGGCCTGAACCGGCTGCGTTTCCTGCTCAACGATCCCTTGTTCCTGCGTACCCCGAAGGGTGTTGCGCCGACCGCGCGCGCCATCGAATTGGCCGAGCCGATCGCGGACATTCTGGCGCGCGTGCGACGGGTCGTTGCGACCGCCGAGCCGTTCGATCCAGCCCGGTCCGAGCGGCGCTTCACTATCGGCGCGCCGGACGGCACGGTGGCGGTGCTGTTGCCGCCGCTGCTCCGGGAAATCCAGCTCACCGCGCCGCGCATCGATATCAGCATACGATACGTTCAGCGCGATACGGCGGTCGCCGAACTCGATGCGCGCATTGTCGATGTCGCCATCGTGCCGCTGGACGAAATCCCCTCGCGCTTCGTCGAGAAGATGATTTTCGAGGAGGATTTCCTGATCGTATCCCGCGCCGGACATCCCTTCGCGGACGCGCCAACGCTGGACCATCTTTGCGACCTGCAACATCTCGTGGTGTCGCTGACCGGCGATCCGCACGCCTATATCGATGACGTGCTCGCCGGCGAGGACCGCTCTCGCCGGGTAGCACTGACGGTGCCGAACTTCATGCTGGCGCTGGCGGCAATCGCCGCGACCGACCTGGTCGCCGCGCTGCCGAAGAGTCTGCTGGCGATGCATGGGGCGCGCTTCGGTCTGATCGGTACTCCGGCGCCTTTTCCGACGCGGCGATTCCAGCTGCGCGCCGTGGCCCCCAAGGTCGCAATGATGGATGCGGGTGTGGAGTGGCTGTTCGGGTTGTTGGGACGCGTGATCTGATCCGCGGCCCCTGCGGAAATTCTTCGGAAAACGCGAACCGCATCCTTCGGCCCCGGCGCCGCCTCGGCGGCGCCTTACGGTTACCTCAATCGAACCGGTTCCTTCGTCGCCGCGTCTCACCACACGTGGTGATGCGACCTCGACCCGTCCGGCGCCGCCGGAGATGGGCAGGTGGTTGCGCGCGCCAATTTTGCGGGAGGAAATTCATGCCAACGATTGCCAACATGCTCGTCACGACCAGCCTGGTCGCGGCTACGGCCTTTGCTACCATGGAGGCGTGGGCGGCCGATATCGACGCCACCTCGGCTGTCGACGCCGTCACGGTTTATCCCGACGGCGCCAGCATCACGCGCGTCATGACGCTGGATATGCCGGCCGGCGACAACACCCTGGTTGCGAAGGATTTCCCGCTGACGCTGGATCCGTCCTCGCTCCGGATCGAGGGTGAAGCCGGCGCGAAGCTCACGATCGGTGCCATCGACACCAGGCCGCCACGTGCCGCGCCGCCGGTCAATCTGCCGGAACTCGACAAGCGCATCGAGGCGCTCAAGGACGAGCGCGCCAATCTCGCAGGCGCGATCAATGCCGCCACCGCGCGCCGCAAATTTGCCGAGCGCTTTGCGGAGACCTCTCCAGCGGGGCTGGGCGAGAAGGGCGAGGCGCGTCCGATCGCCGAGTGGCGCGCCGCCTTTGCCGCGGTCGCGGAGGAAGTCGCCAGCGCGGACACAGCGATCCGCGACGCCGAACGCAAGCAGCGCGACATCGACCGCGAGATCGCCCGGCTCGAATCCGACCGTGCGGCCAAGCCGCCGCGCAAGCTCGAGGTCCGGATCGATGTCGCCACCGCCGCTGCGACCAGGGCGACGCTGCGGGTGACCTACGCCGTGCGCAACGCGCGCTGGGCGCCGATCTACGACGCCCGGCTCGACAGCGGCGCGAAGGACCGCAAGCCCGCGCTCGAGCTGGTGCGCCGCGCCGAGATCACCCAGACCACGGGAGAGGATTGGTCGAATGTCGCGCTGGCCGTCTCGACGGTGCGGACCGCGCGCGGCGGCAGTGCGCCCGAGCTGGGTTCGCTGATCGTGCAATATCCGCAAGTGCCGCGCCCGCTGGCCGCGGGCAGCGTCTCCTCGGATATGGCCAGGCCGCGCGCGATGCCGGCGCCCCAAGCGGCCGAAGCCCGTGCGAAAAGCGCCGACGAGCAGCAGTCTACGGCGGAAATCGGCGGCTTCCAGGTGACGTTCAGGATTCCCGGCCGCGTCAGCCTGGGCGCCAATGAAGGCGCCAAGAGCCTGCGGGTGTCGACCGCCACCATTGCACCGGCTCTCGCAGTGCGTTCGGTGCCGGTCAGGGATCCGGCGGCGTTTCTCGAGGCAAGCTTCAAGCAAGGCGAGGACGCGCCGTTGCTGCCGGGCCGGGTTGCGATCTATCGCGACGGCGTGTTCGTCGGCCGCGGTCAGATGGCGCCAGCAGCCAAGGACGAGACGGTGCGGCTCGGCTTCGGCGCCGACGACAAGGTCAAGATCGAACGCTCCGTGGTCAAGCGCAACGAGGGCTCGGCTGGCCTGATCGTGACGACGTCGAAGACCGACGAACGCGCCTTCAAGACCAGCGTGCGCAACGGACACGACTTCCCGATCCGGATCGTGGTCGAGGATCAGTTGCCGGTGAGCGAAAGCGAGGAGATCCAGGTCGAGATGCTGCCGTCGACGACCCCGCCGACCGCGACCAATGTGCGCGAGAGGCGCGGCGTGCTCGAATGGGCATACGAAGCAAAGCCCGGCGAGGCGAGGGACATCGCGTTCGCGTGGCGCGTGCGCTGGCCCAAGGACAAGGGAGTCGTGATGATCCCGTCCGGCTGAGGCGGTACGCCAACGCCGTCATGCCCCGCTTCAAGCGGGGCATGACACGCAGCGAATCGCTTCAGCGCAGTCGGAGTTTGCGATGAAGCCACAGAAGTTGCATCTCACTTCGCCTTCAGGAACTCACCGACTTCCAGCAGCACGAACTCGTTGTCGTCGGCCTTGTTGGGATCTCGGCTCGACGAGAACGGCAAGTTGTTGTCGTTGCCGACGATGATATGGGTCGCATCGACGCGATCGACGTTCTCGATGGTGAAGAACGGGAACGTCAGCGCGCCGTCGTTGAGCGGCTTCCTCGCCTTCTTGTCGGGATCCCGGATCTTCATCAGGTCGATATAGGCGATCTTGCGCACCGGCTTGCCGACGTTGGCGTCGGTGAGCTCGACCTTGTAGATGCGCTTGAACTTGGCGAGGTCCGGGAAGCAGTTCTCGCCGCGGCTACCTTGCGGGCAGGCCTTGTCCGCGGTACCTTCGCCGTTGTCGCGCTCGATGATCAGACCGCTCGATGCGTCGATCATATTGAAGTCGCCGATCGCATGGCCGTTCTGCTCGAACACATAATGCCAGTAGCGCCCGGTGAATTTTTCCGCCGCAACGTCGAATTCGAGGATTCGCGCCGCTTCCTTGCCGTCGACCTTTTCCCAATCCTTCTTGTCGGCATCCCACAGCGGGCCTTCCAGCAGGCCGTAGAGGAACTTGCCGTCCTTCGATCCGCCAAAGCCTTCATAGCCCTTGGAGCGGCGCAGATTGACGGTGGTGTAGCTTGCGCCCGGCGCGCCCGGCGACTGCACCGACCAATGGTCCGGCGAGCGCACCGGCTTGCCGTCGGCCATGGTTTCGAACACCGCCAGCACCTTGCCGCTCCTGTCGGCCTTCAGGATGTAGGGCCCGAACTCGTCGCCGATCCAGAAGGTGTCGCCGACGATCTGAAAACCTTCGGTGTCGAAGTCGGCGCCGGTGAGATAGCGCCTGGCGGTGCTCTCATGCAGGATGCGGAACGGCACCTTCCTGTCGGGATCGTGCAGGAACACGGTTTCCTGGCGGTCTATCTTGCCGGTCGCCCATTCAATCTTGTGACGGTTCAGGTAAAGCATGGAATCCGCCGAGTTGTAGCGCGAGCCCATGCCGTTGTCGGTGAGCACCCAGAACGAACCGTCGGGCATCACCTTGATGCCGGAATGGCCCTGCAGCGGCTGCCCCTTGAACGGCAGCGACACGCCGGTCGGCCGCTCGTAGGATTTCCCCATCACGCTGCCGATGGCATCGACCCTGCGGCCGGTGGTGTATTTGCCTGCCGTCTTGAGATCGTCAGGCGCGTCGGCGGGCGCCTCGACAAAGGATTGCGCCGGCAGCACGGCATGCCCCTTCAGCGTCGCGGGGAACTCGCCTTCGCCTTGCGCGAAGGCGGCGCCTGTAGCCAGAAAAATCGATGCAACGGAGCAAAGCAGTGACATCCGCATGGTTCGTCTCCTTCAGTTGACCATGCGGTGTTTTGCGGAGCGTGCGTTACGGCGCACTGACATTTTTATGAAGCAGGCGTGACGCCTGTGGGCGAAGCTGCGGCGTTACGCCGCCGGCGGCGGTGTCACTCCCTCACCACCGCGCAGGCCGACGACAGGACGTAGCCAACGACACATGTCCAATGACAATGCGCCGTGGCGATCTCGCTCACTCGATACTTGCGGCATTCGCTATGGCCACAGTGCCAATAGCTTCCCGATCAACGTCAATTCCGTGCCGCGAGAGCCATTCATGCAGCCGAGAGGAATCGATTGGGCATTCCTCGGCGAGGCCTTCAGCAAAGATGCGCCATTGCTCAATGTTGCGATAGGGAACACCGACGACAATTGGCATGCCGAGTTGCACGGCGTCGGCGAGCGCATCACGCAGCCCGCGACCCTCGGCCTCGAGCTTGCCGAATTTGTTGAGGATCACAATTTCTGGTCCGTTTTCGAGCGATGCGGAGAGCAGGGCGGCGGCTTCCGACAAGGCCCCCCGATCCAATCGGCAACCTCGTGCTTCCTTTCCACGATCTTCAGAAAGTTGCAGGACAGTTTCCGAGGCGAGTTCCTCAACCTCCATGTTGCACTTGGCCCGGTCGCGGATGAATTTGTTGTGCTGAACGATGCCCGCCACGGCGATACCC
>JBAQER010000584.1:0-6423 GCA_049286845.1 Bradyrhizobium sp. | reverse complement strand
CCGGCACGCGGCGGGGCAAGAGTCCACGTTCGCACGCGGCCCCGCCTCGAGATCCGCCATGCGGATCTCGCCTGGGATATGGGTCGCGCCGGAAATGATCGCATCAGCGATCATGCCGCACATTTCATTCATGCCGAGGCAGGAGGGCCGTCATGACCGCGTATCTGATAGCGCTCGCGCTGGCGGGTCTCGTCACCATCGCGGTGTGGGAGGGATTCCAGTGAGTGCCGGAATTATCCAGTTTATGCCGCGATCGAAACACAACCGTGCGCCGGTCGGCTTTCCCAGGCTGATCCTTCACTCAACCGCAAGGCCCGAAGATCGCGCCGAGGATCATGCCGACACGTCGCCTTGCGAATATGTCGGGGCAAATCCCGAAGAAATCCGGTTTGAAGATGGCTAAAGCACTCACTGAAATCCGCTCGCTGGCGCGAAGCCACACCCGAACCGCGCTCAACGTGCTGGTCGGCGTCATGCGCAGCAAGGATGCCACAGCAGCGGCGCGCGTCTCCGCGGCCAACGCCATTCTGGATCGTGGCTGGGGCAAGGCGCCTCAGGCCATTCAGAACGGCAACGACGGCGCGCTTGAACTGATCCATAGAATCGAGCGTGTCATTGTCCATCCTGAAAATCCCGACAGCTAGGGTCTTCGAGCCGCTGCTCGCGCCCGCCCGTTACAAGGGCGCATACGGCGGACGCGGCTCGGGAAAATCGCATTTCTTCGGCGAATTGCTGGTCGAGACCTGCCAGGCCGAGCGCGGCACGCTGGCGGTGTGCATTCGCGAAGCGCAAAGGACACTGGTGCAATCTTCCAAGCGGCTGATCGAGAGCAAGATCGCCCGCCTGGGCCTCGGTCACCAATTCCGGGTATTCAGCGACAAGATCGAGACGCCCGGCGACGGCGTCATCATCTTCCGGGGCATGCAGGATCACACCTCGGAGTCGATCAAGTCGCTGGAAGGTTTTCGCATCGCCTGGATCGACGAGGCACAGAGCCTGAGCGCGCGCAGTCTCTCGTTGCTGCGCCCGACGATCCGCGCCAAGGGGTCCGAACTGTGGGCGAGTTGGAATCCGCGGCGGCGGTCCGACGCGATTGACGATTTGTTCCGGACGAGGAAGCCCGCGGGCGCGATCCTCGTCAACTCCAACTGGCGCGACAACCCGTGGTTTCCTTCCGTGCTGGAAGACGAACGCAAGTTGGATCTTGCACGCTACCCCGACCGCTATGAGCACATTTGGGAAGGCGATTATGTGAAGGCATTCGAGGGCGCCTATTTCGCGCAGATGCTGTCGGAGGCGAGGGCGCAGGGCCGCATCGGCAAAGTCTCCGCCGATCCGCTGCTGCCGCTACGTGCTTTCATCGACATCGGCGGCTCCGGCGCCACCGCGGATGCTTTCACGATCTGGATCGTGCAGTGGGTGGGCGCGGAATTGCGCGCCGACTTTCAGCATCTGCGGCGGTGGCGCAGGAGCGTCGAGCAGGCGCAGAGTTATACATTCAAGGCCATGATCACGGTTATCGTCACCGGCTTCGTCGGAGCGGTGTGGCTAGGCATCAAGGTGATGCTCGGCAAATGAGCTCGACGTTCGCTCGGAAAATCAGCTGGTGTTGCTCCGGCTCCGAATTCCGGACGGCGCTATTTCTGTGTCTCGAGAGCGTAGAGGTAGGCGAGGATGGCATCGACGTCCTCGTCGGAAAAGTCGATCTGCGGCATCGCCCTGTGTCTGGAAACCATGCCTTCCCTCAGTTCTGCCTGCAGTTCTCGCGGCGCAAACCTGGCATAGATATCGCGCATCGGCGGAGCTTGCTTGAGCGGGCTCTCGCCAGCGGCTTCGATGGCATGACAGCGACCGCAATTTTGTTGAAGGATGGCCTTACCCCTATTCCTCAGCCCGCTGGAATCGGCGGCTTCCGAGGTTGCGGATAAGCCTAAAAGGAATCCAACGGCCAGGATCCTGGCCCGATTGGCGAGACGCGGTGTCATGTGTTGGGGCCTCCTTCGTCCGTATTGTCTTCATAATGGAGAAGCTGGGCAAGAAGACTATATTTTGAGGCGCTCTGTCGAATCTTTCGGAGATGGGGAAGCCGCACCTCATTCTTCGCCAGAGTACTGGCGCTTTCGATGTCTTCGCCAAGCTGTCCTCCGGACGTCTCTCGCCGCAATGCGAGCGTGACGCCGGTTTCGATACAGGTCGAAGCCGAAACACTTCAGGCTGGGGTTTGCGGAGGTGTGGCCAATGTACAGGATACGTGAGGTCGACGGACACGACGATGAAGTCGTGGATACGCTTACCGACCTGCATCGCCTGACATTCTTTGATGGCGCTCCGATACCGGAATTCGACCTCGGGCATTGGTGGCTCGGCTTTCACGAGATGTACCCGATCCCGATCGCATTTGCCGGCATGGTTCCATCGACGCGCGCTCACAATTCAGGATATTTCTGCCGGGTCGGCGTATTGAAGAAACACTGTGGCAACGCGCTTCAGCTGCGGCTGACGCGTGCAGTGGAGTCATGCGCTCGTCGCAATGGATGGAGCTCTGTGGTCTCGGATACCACGGACAATCCAGCTTCTGCCAACAATTTCATCCGTGCCGGCTATCGGCTGTATCAGCCATCACATCCATGGGGTTACCCAAACACGCTGTATTGGCGTAAATCGATCAAATAGGAGCGCGGGCCTTCCGCGCCTTCCGCAGCTGCTTGTCCCGCCCGGTGGCCTGATGGCCATCGGGCCTCTTTTTGTTTTTGAGTCTGGATGCTTGATGTCCCGCTCCTGGTAGCCGCAGGCTTGCCGTTGGGTCTGATAAGAATTCAAAGCGGTTGGCTCCCTGGCTTTGCTGCACAGCAAAATGCAACTGTCGCAAATAATTCATACGCGGCCTATACTTGATCAGCCCGCTAGTATTGAAATCGTTCCTGGCGAATATTCTCCCTGGAAATCGGAGCCATCAGCATGAAGACCGTCCATTTTGCCCTGACATTGCTCATGCTGTCGCTGGTAGCGCCACTGCAAGCCGCCAAGGCGGCTGATGTCATCTGCTACAATTGCCCGCCGGAATGGGCGGATTGGGCCTCGATGCTGAAGGCGATCAAGGCCGATCTCAACTACGATATTCCTCATGACAACAAAAACTCCGGTCAGGCGCTTGCGCAAATTCTGGCCGAGAAGAGCAATCCAGTCGGCGATATCGGCTATTTCGGAGTCACCTTCGGCATGAAAGCAAAGGCTCAGGACGCGCTGGAGCCCTACAAGCCCGCCAAATGGGACCAGGTTGCTGCCGGATTGAAGGATGCGGACGGTTACTGGACCACCATTCATTCCGGCACGCTCGGCCTGTTCGTCAACAAGGACGCGCTCGGCGGCAAGCCGGTGCCGGCCTGCTGGAAGGATCTGCTGAAGCCGGACTACAAGGGCATGGTGGGCTATCTCGATCCGTCGTCCGCTGCTGTTGGATATGTCGGCGCCGTTGCGATCAACATGGCGCTCGGCGGCTCCGCAGCCAATTTCAATCCCGCGATCGCCTTCTTCAAGGAACTCCGGAAGAACGATCCGATCGTGCCCAAACAGACGTCCTATGCCCGCGTCGTTTCCGGCGAGATGCCGATCCTGCTGGACTATGATTTCAACGCCTATCGCGCGAAATATTCGGAGAAGGGGAGTTTCGAATTCGTGATTCCGTGCGAGGGATCGGTGACATATCCCTATGTCGTGGGCCTCGTAAAGAACGCGCCAGACAAGGACAAGGCCAAGAAGGTGCTGGATTATCTCTTGTCCGACAAGGGGCAGGCAATCTGGACCAATGCTTATCTCCGCCCGGCGCGCCCGATTGAATTGCCGGAGGCGGTCAAGAAGAAATTCCTGCCGGACAGCGACTATACCCGAGCGAAGAATGTCGACTGGGGCCAGATGGAAACCATGCAAAAAGGCTTTGTCGACCGCTATCTCGCTGAGGTCCGCTGATGCAGTATGGTGCCCGTCTTAGGGTGCCATTTTTTCATGCCGAATAGGTCCTTCGTCTGGCTGTGTTTGCTGCCGCTTGCCGTGCTGACGGCGGCGTTCTTTCTGCTGCCGATGGCAAGGCTGGTGGTGACGGGCGCCGAAGGTCCACAAGGGCTGGCCGGATACCTGGCCATTCTGACCGAGCCGCGCTACCGGGCCACTCTGATCAACACCGTTCTGCTGGCGGCTGCGACCACGCTCGTCACGCTCGTCGTTGCAACCATTGCGGGCATGTTTCTGCAACGTCATCGCTTTCCCGGCCGGGCCGTGCTGATTGCGATGCTGACCTTTCCGCTGGCGTTTCCCGGTGTGGTCGTCGGATTCCTGATAATCCTGCTCGCCGGACGTCAGGGCCTGATCGGCGATCTCTCAAACCGCATGTTCGGCGAGAAACTGGTCTTCGCCTATTCGATCTACGGGCTTTTTCTCGGCTATCTCTATTTCTCGATCCCGCGCGTCATCCTCACCGTCATGGCGGCAGTCCAGAAACTCGACGTCGGCCTCGAGGAGGCCGCGCGCTCGCTTGGCGCGAGCCCCTGGGCCGTGCAGCGTGATGTGGTGTTGCCGGCGCTTGGGCCGGCTTTCCTTGCCTCCGGCGCAATTGCCTTTGCGACCGCGATGGGCGCATTCGGGACGGCATTCACGCTGGCCACCAATATCGATGTGCTGCCGATGCTGATCTACACCGAGTTTACCCTTGCCGCGAATTTTGCGACATCGGCTGCCTTGTCGGTCGGATTGGGGATCATTGCCTGGGCGATACTGGCGCTTGCCCGTTCTTTCAGCGGCAGCGCGGTCGCGGCGGCTGGATGAGACCATGCGCGATCGCCTGATATTTGCCGGCCAGCTCCTGTTCACACTGCTCGTCGCCGCATTCCTGGTAGTGCCGGCGATCCTGTCGATTTCCGCCGGAGTCACGGTGAACTATTTTCGCGGCATCCAGTCGGGGGTAACGCTGCAATGGGTATTTCAGGTCTGGGACTTGTATGCCGGCACCATCCTGCTGTCGTTCCTGATCGCATTCGCAACCCTTGCCGTCACGCTGATTGCGGGGGTACCGGCAGCCTACGCATTGCACGTGCGGGGAGGGCGCCTCTCGCGCATCGTCGAGGAAATCATCACGCTGCCGCTGGCGATTCCCGGGCTCGCGATTGCGCTGGCGCTGCTGTTCACCTACCAGGGCTTCAGCGATTTTCGCCGCTCGTGGCTGTTCATCCTCACCGGCCATGTCATCTTCACGATGCCCTTTATGGTGCGATCCGTGATGGCGGTATTTGCAACCGTCGACATCAAGACGCTCGACGAAGGCGCGGCATCGCTGGGCGCGTCGCCCTGGCGGCGCTTTCACGACGTCATCGTCCCCAACGCCGTGCCCGGCATTCTGGCAGGCAGCTTGATGGTGGTGACGCTCTCGCTCGGCGAATTCAATCTGACCTGGATGCTGCACACGCCTTTGACAAAGACGCTGCCGATCGGCCTTGCCGACAGCTATGCATCAATGCGCCTGGAAGTGGCGTCGGCCTATACGCTGATCTTCTTCGTCATGATTATTCCGCTGCTTGTCGCGATGCAGATGTTTGCCGATAAGGAGCAACAAGGATGAGTGTAACTGCCGGGCATGGCGCGTCGGTGCGCATCGAGACCTGCGGCAAGACGTTTGCCGATGGCACGCGTGCGATCGAGCCTGCGACCCTCGACATCGCCCGCGGCGAAACGCTGGTACTTCTCGGTCCCTCCGGCTGCGGCAAGACCACCATGCTGCGGATCATCGCCGGGCTTGAATTGCCGGATGCGGGCGGCCGAGTCCTGTTTGACGGTAATGACATGACGTCAGTGCCGATCGAGCGGCGGAACGTCGGCATGGTGTTCCAGTCCTACGCGCTATTTCCCAATATGAGCGTCGCCGACAATATCGGCTATGGCTTGAAAATCCGGGGCATGGCGAGGGAGGAGCGCGCATCGCGCGTCGCTGAACTGGTGGCGCTGACCAACATCTCCGGATTGGAGAACCGCCGCGTCGACCAGCTTTCCGGCGGTCAACGCCAGCGCGTCGCGCTGGCGCGCGCGATCGCGATCCGGCCGGGCATCCTGCTGCTCGACGAGCCGCTTACCGCGCTTGACGCCGCATTGCGCGACCGGCTGCGCGGCGAACTCAACCGGCTGCTGCGTGCGCTCGGCATCACCACGATCTATGTCACTCACGACCAGTCCGAAGCCATGGAGCTCGGCGACCGCATCGTCGTCATGCAGAATGGGGCGATTGCCCAGATCGGCTCGCCGCGCGAGATTTATTTCAAGCCAGGAAATCGTTTCGTGGCGGAATTCATCGGTGCCGCGAACATCATCGAGGCGCCGATCGAGGACGGCCATCTTGTGCTGCCGGGCGGGCGACAGCCGATCGGCGGTGACGCAAGCCAA
>JBAQER010000583.1:0-4210 GCA_049286845.1 Bradyrhizobium sp. | reverse complement strand
AACAGGGTGCGGGCGCTGTTCGCCTTCTCCTGCGGGTCGATCATGCCGAGCAGCGCCAGTTCGGCCATCCAAGCGGCCCGGGACGCGGCTCGGCGCCCGCCGGTGAGTTCTACGGCGCTATCGCTGCCGATGACGTTGCGCAGCGCGTCGAGTGCCCTGGCAGCCTGCGGGCTGATCTTGTCGGGGCGCTGGGTCTGGGTCAGTTCGTGTTCCCAGTGGTCGTTCACGAGCGCGATCTTGACGTCTTGAAAGTCGAACCGAGTGGCTGGCGTGCGCTCCCGGGCCTTCTTAAAGGTCATCGAAAAGGACACGTCGGTGTCGTCGCGCTTCACCGCGTCGAGGTGAGCGACAGTGTCCATCTGCCATTCGCGGGACTTGTCGCCATAGGAACGGGTTTCGTCGTGGCCGGTGTGATGAATCCAGATTTGCCCTATACTGCGTTTGGTGAGCGACAGGGCCCAAGGAATGGTTTGCTGCCACGGCTCCGGATCCTTCATGTCGCCGACGGTCAGGCACATGATGTTGTCGAGAATGACGAGGTCTACCGCGCCGATTTTGTCGATCAGGGCATTCATCCATGCCTGCCCCTCGATCGTGTTTAGCGGCTTGAAACTGGGAATATCTTCGTGACTGAGCGCAAAGAATGTTTCCGGGCTCGAGCCGAGCCTCTGGGCCTCGTCGAGCACGCGCTGTCTGAGAAGGCGCCGCGACATTTCCCCGTCGACATAGAGCATGTTGGCGGCGCGCCGGGACTGCCAGTGCAGAAAGTCTTGACCGGCTGCGCAGCGCATCGCGAGTGCCAAGCCGTAATTGGTTTTTCCAAGTCCGGTCGCAGCGGTGAGCAAAACGCGGCTGGTCGTGCTTAGCCAGTGGCCCATGATGAAATCGGGCGGCGCCAGGTCGCGGTCGCGCCAGTCGCTCAAGGTGAGCGGCGGCAAGTTCGCTATTTCAATCTTGGGCGGAGGCCCCGCCGGTGCGACGGCGTCGTCCCGCACTCCGTCGACAATCTCCGGATAGCTGGTGTGCGGCGGCGCTTCATCGGCGGCTGCAGCACTGGCGGCCTGGAATCGTTCGATGGTGATGATGCCCGCGGAATCGCTCATGCTGCGCTCGCTCTCACCACGTCGTTCATGTCGCCAAGCACGGACCGAACGACCAGGACTTCACGGCCTGCATCGGTCCAGCGGTTGCCACATTGCTCGACAGCGCGCGCGTTCGCCTGGTCCGGTTCGGCCAGAATGGTCAGGCAATCGATCCCGGAGAGGACCGGGAACGCTCCGATGGCTCCGGCGCTGCCGAGTGCCCATGCCGGGCGGAAGCCCATGGCGCGGCCCGCCAAGCCAGTCTCAAACCCCTCGGCGATCGTCAGCCCTTGTTCGGCCTCGGTGTCGGCGTCAATTTTTATGGCGGCGGCGGCCACTGGGCCCAGCATCATGCGGCCGATCTTCTGGCCGCCGGCCGTCAACGCCGTGCGGTGGACGGCAACCAAGCGATCGTCGTCGATTGAACGGAAGGCCGTCAGCATCGCCGGATGCCGCAGATTCCGCCACGGACAAGACGGAGCAAACCGAACGACGCTGCGGGCGATCTCGTCCGGCAGTTCAAGACCGCGGGATTGCAGATATAGGTCGACCACGGTGCCGCGGGGATCCAGCCCAGCTTTCCACAATTCGACTGCGCCGGCGGACCTGTTCGCCGGCCGCTCGACTGGCGGTATTGTAGCGCGGCGTGCGGCGGGCAGGGGCTCGTTGCGTATGCCGAGCAGGTTTGCGACGTGATCGCGGCAATCCTGCCAGCGGTCGCCGGCGTGGGAATGCACGACAAAGCCCGTCGGGGATGCGAGGCTCGGCGTCACCGAAAGCGAACGGTCTTTTGCGCTATGCCCGGGCCCTGGACACAGGACCGAGCTCCCGCTGATGTCGCCGCCGAGCACCTTCGCCAATCGTGTCAGGGCCGGCGCTGGCGCCGTGGTTCGATACGGGCGCCTCATGTGTCACCGCCGATCAGCCCGCGATCCCGCGCCTCGGCCTCGGCCGCCAAGAGGCCTTCGATCAGCTTGGGCAGCAGCGCGACGCGGATCGAAACGCCTTTTTTCGTGGCGATGTCACCTTCGGCGCCGGCGAAGCACCGGACGTCGACAAGGTCGATCTCCTCGAAACGGGAGAGCGTGATTCGGATTTTCTCGCGGCGGTTCTTATCGAACGTCGCGACGGTCGTGGGCAACGGCGAGCGTTGCGGATTGTCGGCACCTATTTTAGCTTCTGCGCCGTCCCGCTTTGCGAGACCGCTTTCAGAAACTCCGTCGCGCGGTCCGGCGCGGCGGGTTTCCCTTTCCGCCATCAGGCAGCTGCGCGTCCGCGGCGAGCGGATTCAGCAGCAAGACGGCGTCGCACATAGGCGTTGATCGATTCGACCGTGATCTTCCGTGATCGGCCGTCAGTGTAGCTTTCGAGCTCGCCCGTGTTGATCAGCGTGTAGAGCGTTGCGCGAGACACCAGCAGCGCCTTCATGGCCTGGTTGGGCGAGGCGACGAGGGGGGCGTCGATGTTAATTCCCTGGGGCTGCGACATGGTTTGGACATCCGGTTGTTCTTCGGTGTCCATGAACGTCTCAGAGCAACACTCCCGGGAAAAGTGGGGCTAGATTTCGGGAGTGGTCGCCGAAACCCGGGCGATGAGTTTTTCGAGCGCGACGAAGGTCTTGGCGTCAACTATGCCAAATCGCAACGCATCGTATTCGGCGGCGGTAAGTTTGCCGCGTTTTTGCGCTATCGCCGCGACTCCTGAAGCAAAGGGTCTCGCTCGTGCTTTTGGGAGCAGGTTCTGGAGGGTCTTGCCCCGAGCAATTCGCGCTGATCGGCGCCTGGCACTGCCCAGCTTGGGGTCGTCCTCCGTGGCGATTACTTGGCAGGCTGAGGTGTCATCCAGGCCGCCTAATCGGAGGGTCTCAACCCTTGCCAGCAACAGAAAAAGTGCATGGTCATCGTGCTTCTTACGCGCGCCCGATTTTTTAACCCTCGTGTCGCCCTCGAGCATGAAGCCCGGAACGGTATCGCTCGCCAATCGGGTCACCAGAAGGAGCAGCGTCGCGGGGGATCCAAGTTTTCCGGAAACCTCGTAGTGCGTGGCGAGCGCTTCAAGTTTGTGGAGACGTTCGGAAAGCACCCGGAAATATTCACGATTGATCGACTCCGCGGTATTGAGCATCGAAGCTCGAGACGCCTTAATCGGAGTATTCAGGACACCGGTGAATTTTGGCATTAGACGGCCGCCCCTGATCGCATGTCGATCACCTTCGCATCTGTGGCCAGATCGCCCGCCACGAACGCGGCCCAATCCCTCATGAGCGCGCGCCGCTTCTCGAGTTTCGTACCCCGCTGGTAGGCCGCGGTCGTTTCGTCCTTGTATTTGTGCGCCAGCGCGGCCTCGCGGACGCCGTCCGGATAGTCGGTGCATTCCTCGGCCCAGGTCGCGAACGTCGCCCGGAATCCGTGCACTGTGACGTGGCCGTAACCCAGCCGGTCGAGCACCGCGAGCATCGCCATATCGGAAAACGGCTCATCGCCGGCACTCGGAAAGATCAGGTCGCCCTGGCTGCCGTCGCGCATCTCGTCGAGAATCGCCAGTGCCGGTGCTGTCAGCGGGACGCTGTGATCCTCCTCCATCTTCATTCGCTCGCCCGGGATCTTCCAGAGCACGCCGGGGCGGTCGATCTCGGCCCACGCGCTGCCCAGCACCTCGTTCGTCCGACAGGCCGTGAAGATCAGGAATCGGAGGGCTTTGGCTGCCTTGCCCTCGGCGCCGGCCAGCTTGACCATGAATTCCGGCATCTCGGCATAGGGTAGGGCGGGGTGGTGCTGGACCTTGCGCTTCGGCCGCTTCGGCAGCTTCTCGCGCAGCTGCTTGGTTAACTCGGCCGGATTGCGGAAGTCGTGGTCGTCGATGTCGACGTTCTTCGCGATAATGGTTTCGATGCGGGCGCGGACACGGTTCGACGTCTCCCGCCGTTTGAGCCAGATCGGCGCGAGCAGTTCGTAAATGTGGCTCGGCAGTATCTCGGAGATGCGCAGGTGACCGATCGTCGGGTAGGCATATCGCTGCAGTGATGATGGCCATTGGTCTGCGTGCTTCTTGCTCCAGCCGGAGCGATGGTCCCCGATATATTTTTCGGCGCACTGCTGAAATGTCGGTGCCGCGGCCGTGGCCTCTTC
>JBAQER010000582.1:0-1558 GCA_049286845.1 Bradyrhizobium sp. | reverse complement strand
CGCCGGCACCATCTCCCCCAAGGTCCGCCTGAGGTCGTCGACGCCGTCGCCCGACAGCGCCGAGACCATGAAGGTCTTTTCGAAAGCGAGGCGATCGTTGGCGGCCTTGGCCAGCGCCAGCAGCTTTTCGCGCGGCACCAGATCGATCTTGTTCAGCACCAGGATCTTCGGGTGTCGCACGGTCGCGAGCTGGTTGAAGATGGCGTCGGCTTCCGTGTCGATCCCGGCCTTGGCGTCGAGCAGCACGCAGACCAGGTCGGCGTCGTGCGCCCCGACCCATGCGGTCGACACCATGGCACGATCGAGCCGCCGCTTCGGCGCGAAGATGCCGGGCGTATCGACCAGGATGATCTGGGCGTTGTTGTCGATCACGATGCCGCGGATCAGCGCGCGGGTGGTCTGCACCTTGCGCGAGACGATCGTCACCTTGGAACCGACCAGCGCATTGACCAGCGTGGATTTGCCGACATTGGGGGCGCCGATCAGCGCGACGAAGCCGCAGCGGGTAGCCGCCGGGGCGGCGTTATCAGGGTTTTCAGCCATCATTGTTACCGCCGCCGACGCCCTCGCGCTCGATCATCACGGAGGCCGCGACCTTTTCGGCGGCGCGCTTGCTGCCGCCGACGCCTTCGGCCGGCGCCAAGCCGGGCAGATCCACGGCAACGCGGAACTGCGGATCGTGATGCGGTCCGGTGCGCTCGATCTCGCGATAAACCGGCGTCGGCAATCCCTTGCCCTGCGCCCATTCCTGCAGCACGGTCTTGGGATCGCGCAGCGGCCGCCGCGGCTTGCGCATCCGCTCGGTCCAGTTGCGCTCGACGAATTGCGCCGCGGCACCGTAGCCGCCGTCGAGAAAGATCGCCCCGATCACCGCTTCGCAGATATCGCCGAGCACCGATTTGCGCAGGCGCGCGCCGGCGCCGGCGCCGACCGCCCCTAACTTGATGTCGTCGATCAGCCCGAGCGATTTTGCGACATCGGCGCAGCTCTCCTTGCGCACGAGATCGGCGAGCCGCTTCGACAATTCGCCCTCGTCGGCCTTGGGAAAGGCGCGGTACAGCATGTCGGAGACGACAAGCCCGAGCACGTGGTCGCCGAGGAACTCCAGACGCTGGTAGCTGTCGCCGCGGTTGCGCACCGGCTTCAGGGCGGAGACGTGGGTGAAGGCGGTGGCCAGCAGGTTGGCGTCGGTGAATTTATGCCCGATGCGCCCCTCGAGCGCCGCGGTCGCCGCCTTGGCGCTGACCTTGCCGCGCTTCTTCTTCACTGCCGCGCCTTCGCCCCCGGCGCCAGGCTGGGGGCGTCCGTCGCCAGTTGCGGATGACGTCTGGAGATCAGGTGATTCGTCGTTCATCGCACGATGGAGAATATGCGATTCCAGCGCACCGCGGTGGGCCAGCGCCAGAACATCCAGGCATGTTCGCCCTCGGCAATGGAGAAGAAGATCATCTGCGCCCGGCCGACGATATTCTCGAACGGCACATATCCGACGGCCGACAGCACCCGGCTGTCTGTGGAATTGTCGCGGTTGTCGCCCATCATGAAGAAGTGGCCGGGC
>JBAQER010000581.1:0-1558 GCA_049286845.1 Bradyrhizobium sp. | reverse complement strand
GATCTAGAAGGACCGCACTTCTACCTTCACCTAAGTGCGCCGCAGCAACGCCGGTCATGCCTGTTCCACAAAAGCCATCCAACACCACGTCATTAGATTTGGTGTAGTGCTCGATGTACCGCATGATTGCCTTGTGCGGTACTTTGGTGTGATAGCTGTGCGCGTTGTAAATCGGATCGTTCTTGCCCTCACTAACATCTGCAGCGAAGGGCTCTTTGTTGTACGAAACTGACGAATCGTATGGCTTGCCATAGTGTCGTACGAAGTCCCCGATAAAAGGATTCGGGCATGCCGTGTAGTACGGCGGGTCAGAAAGCGCCAGAATGTCTTCGTCCGACCCAATAGGAAAACCTTCGATCTTCCGGAACTCGGGGTCCTTGAGCTTCTCGGCAAGCAACTTCAGGTAGTGCTCGCGGCAAGCCTCTTCGCTCGGAAACGTTTGCCCGAGACATTCAACCGGACCTGACTTCGCCGCGTGGTTCTGGAAAAGATCACTCATCTTTCGCTCCTCAAATTCTTCTTGTCATGGTCGGGTGATCAGGTCATGTCACTCGATCACGAAGCGCAGCTTGGTGGCATCCTTGCCCTTGCAGCGCGCGTTCAGGAACGTGTCGAAGCGGCTGCGCAATTCGTCCGGCTTGGCGGGCGAGCCGCCCAGCAGCAATGCCTGCTTGAGCTCTTCAGCCTTGACGCCAATCTTTTCCAGGCCAGACAGCGCTTCTTGCGCCGCGTTGGCGAACTCGGTGGTCATCGGTTCGGGCAACTTTCGTGAGACAAGGAAGCCGTCGATCAGCTTCTTGCTGACCGTCGGCAGCAAGCCCAGGCTGTCTTGCGTGAACGGGTCTTCCAGGTTCTCCAGCAGGGTTTGCTGCCAGTTAGCCTGCAACTGGTCCAGGTCTTCGTCCAGCTTGTGCAGGCGGTTGGCGGCCGGGATCAGCTCCATCTGCTCAGCGGAGGGGCGGAATTGACAGTGAGGGCAGACCGCCGCCGTCATCAGCGTGGGCTCGTCAAGCGACGAGCAGCTCTTCAAACCGTTCAGCGACTCTTCAAACGCGGTGAGCTGACTGGTGGGCATCAGCGACACTCCGGCCAGGATGCGCAGGCCGAGCAGGCGGTCGTCCTTGCGCAGCCCATTGCGGGCCTTGTCTTCGGCCACCCCCAGCCGCGCTTTGCTGTGGCTGGCGATGTAGGCGGTGATGTAGTCCTTCTTGAGCTGGTTGAGCGTCTGCCGGTACTCGGCGGCATGCTCTGCCGTGCGGTCCAGACTGAGCTTGGCTTGCAGGGCTTTGCGGGCAGCCTCGGCTTGCTTCACCCAGGCGTGCTCGGGCGGCAGCACCATCTCGGCCTGGGAGAGGTATGACGCCGTGCCGCCCAGCTCCACCACCAGTTCGAGCAGGCGCTCGACGGATGCCAGCACTTCCAGATTCTTCTTCTGGCCGTCGATGTCTTCTTGCGTGACGCGCAGGTTCTTGAGCTTGCCGACGGTGTTGTAGGGCGTCAGCGATTCGGTGAACTTCTTCAGCGCGTCCAGCCGGGCATGCCAGTCTTTGGCTTCTTC
>JBAQER010000580.1:0-4864 GCA_049286845.1 Bradyrhizobium sp. | reverse complement strand
GGTTCGGCTTCTGGCCCGCGCTGCTGATAGCGCCATTGCTTGCCGGGGCGATCGGCGCCGGCGTCGAGCGCTACGGCCTGCGTCGCGTGCACAAGAACGGTCATGTCGCCGAACTGCTGTTCACCTTCGGTCTTGCGTTTGCGATCGAGGAGATCGTGCAGATCATCTGGGGCAAGAGCCCGGTCGATTTCCGCGTGCCGCCGCTGCTCGATTTTCCGGCCTTCACGATCTTCTCCACCAACTACCCCGCCTACAAGATGTTCATGCTGCTGGTTTCCATCGTCATCTTCGTCGGACTGCTGATCGTCCTGAAGAAGACCCGGATCGGGCTGATCGTGCAGGCCGCGTTGACGCATCCGCACATGGTGGGCCACCTCGGCCACAACGTCGGACGCATCTTCATGCTGGTGTTCGGCGTCGGCACCGCGCTCGCCGCGGTCGCCGGCGTGATCGCTGGACCTGCGCTGGTGACGCAATCGAACATGGCCGGACTGCTCGGCCCGATTCTGTTCGTGGTCGTCGTGGTCGGGGGACTGGGCTCGCTGCCGGGAGCTTTCGTGGCCTCGTTGCTGATCGGCCTGGTCCAGACCTTCGCTGTCTCGATGAACGGCTCGCTGTCCGGCGCGTTCGGTCCGCTCAGCGCCGCCTATGCCTCGACATGGCTCGCCGACATCTGGGGCGTCACCATCGCGCAGATCGCACCGATCGTGCCCTATCTGTTGCTGGTGCTGATCCTGATCTTCCGCCCGATGGGCCTGCTTGGGACGCGCGACACATGAGCGAGATGACCTCCGGCGCCGCACCGCCGCTGCCGGCCGCTTCCGAAAAGCTCAAATTCTATGGATTGTGGGTGGCGGCCACGATCGCGCTTCTGCTGCTGCCCAAGCTGTTCAGTTCGGGCGGCTCGCTGACGACGTTCAGCCTGATCGGCATCTCCATCATCTTCTCGCTGTCCTACAACATCCTGCTCGGCCAGACCGGCATGCTGTCGTTCGGACATGCGGTCTATTACGGCCTCGGCGGCTTCCTGGTGATCCACGCCATCAACATCATCGGCGTCAACAAGCTGCCGATTCCGCTGCCTTTGGTGCCGCTGATCGGCGGATTGACGGGCCTCCTGTTCGCCGTCCTGCTCGGCTGGGTCTCGACCCAGCGCAGCGGCACGGCGTTCGCCATGATCTCGCTCGGCGTCGCCGAACTGGTCGCCTCATCCGCGCTGATCCTGCGCACCTTTTTCGGCGGCGAGGCCGGCATCTCCGCCAACCGCACCAAGCTGATCCGGGTATTCGACTGGAATTTCGGCCCGCAGATCCAGATCTATTATCTGGTGGCGGCGTGGACGCTGATTGCGGTGATCGCGATGTACGCCCTCACTCGCACGCCGCTGGGACGGATGTGCAATGCCGTGCGCGACAATCCCGAACGCGTTCAGTTCGTCGGCTACGATCCGCATGTGGTGCGCTATCTGGCATTCTGCTTCTCCGGTTTCTTCGCCGGCATTGCGGGAGCGCTTGCGGCCATCAACTTCGAGATTGCCAATTCGGCCTATCTTGGCGCCGTGCAGTCGGGCACGGTGCTGTTCGCCACCTATATCGGCGGCATCGGCTTCTTCATCGGCCCCATCGTCGGCGCGATCTTCGTGACGTTTCTCTCACTCGGCCTCAGCGACCTGACGCCGGTATGGCAGCTCTATTTCGGGTTGATCTTCATCGCGGTGGTGGTGTTCGCGCCGGGCGGCATCACCGGCCTGTTGATGATGCATCGCCCGCTGTTGAAGGCGGGCACCCTTTTCAAGGTTCTGCCGAGCTACCTGAGCGCCTTCGTGCCGACATTGGCGATGATCGTCGGCCTCATCCTCGCGATCGAAACCATCGTTCATTTCACCGTGAACCCCGGCGAGGATTCCCACATCAAGGCCTTCGGCGTCAGCTTCGACGCGGCCAGCCGGTATATCTGGGCGATGGCGGCGATCCTCCTGATCGGCGGCTATCTGGTGGCGCGCAAGACCTGGACCTGGGTCGGGCATGCCTGGGATGATGCGACCAGCGTCGCGCGCGAAAAAGGAATCGCCGCATGAGCACCGCGATCGAATTGCGCGGCGTCGAGAAGAACTTCGGCATCACGTCGGTGATCCGCAACGTCAACCTGACGGTAGCGCAGGGCGAGCGCCATGCGCTGATCGGACCGAATGGCGCCGGCAAATCCACGCTGTTCAACCTGATCAGCGGCTACATGATGCCGACGACCGGCAGCATCCTGCTGCGCGACGAGGTGATCTCGGGTCTCGCGCCCTATCAGATCAACCGCCGCGGGCTGTCGCGCAGCTTTCAGGTCACCAACGTCTTCGCCCATATGACCGTGTGGGAAAACCTGCGCTGCGCGGTGCTGTGGGCCGCCGGCCACCGCTATGCGTTCTGGAAGAACATCGACAAGCTGCCGGAAGTGCGTGAGCGGACGGCGCGGATTCTCGAGGATATCAACCTCACCGCCCGGCGCGACGTGCCCGCCGGGCTATTGACCTATGCCGAGCAGCGCGCGCTCGAGATCGGCATCACGGTCGCCGGCGGCGCCGATGTCATTTTGCTCGACGAGCCGACCGCCGGCATGAGCCACGCCGAAACGGAACGCGCGGTGGCGCTGATCCGTCGTCTGACCGAGGGGCGCACCCTGTTGATCGTCGAGCACGACATGAGCGTGGTGTTCGGCCTTGCCGACCGGATCTCGGTGCTGGTCTACGGCCAGATCATCGCCTCGGGAGCGCCTGAAGAAATCCGCGGCAATCCGAAGGTCAAGGAAGCCTATCTCGGCGAGGAAGCGGCATGATGCTCGAGGTCAGGGATCTGCACGCCTATTACGGCAAGAGCCACATCCTGCAGGGCGTCGATATCCAGATCGACGCCGGCGAGGTGGTCAGTCTGCTCGGCCGCAACGGTGTCGGCCGCTCCACCACCGTCAAGGCCATCATGGGCGAAGTTCCGCCGCAGGGCACTATCCTGTTCAAGGGAAACAATATTGCCGGCCTGCCGAGCTACAAGATCGCCCATCTCGGGCTCGGCTACGTTCCCGAGCACCGCGACATTTTCCCCGGCCTCACGGTGCGGCAAAATCTGATGCTCGGCATCAAGGACCCGCGCAAGCCGGGCAAATGGCGCCTGGAGGACATGCTGCAGATGTTCCCCAATCTCGCCGCGCGCGCCGATACGGCGGCCGGCGTGATGTCCGGCGGCGAAAAGCAGATGCTGACGATCTGCCGCACCCTGATGGGCGATCCCGAGCTGGTCATGATCGACGAGCCGACCGAGGGGCTGGCGCCGCTCATCGTGCATCAGGTCGGCGATCTCCTCGCCGAAATTGCCCGCCGCGGCGTCGCGATCCTGCTGGTCGAGCAAAAGCTGTCGATCGCGATGCGGATCTCGCACCGGCTTTATGTGATGGGCCACGGCCGCATCGTGTTCGAAGGCACGCCGGCGGAACTCAGGGACAACGAGGCCATCCGCAAGGAATGGCTGGAGGTTTGATCGCGACGCCGGCGGGTCGCGGGGCCGCCGTGCCGCGCCAAACGGCGGCATGGACCGCGGCTACTCGCCGTAACGGCGCAGCCGCTTGAGGTCGACGATGGTCACACCGCCGTATTCGAGCCTCAGCAGACCTTCCTTCTCCAGCCGCTTGAGGCACTGGTTCGCATTCTGCCGGGAAATACCGGACAGCGCCCCGATTTCTTCCTGAGTGATCTCCAGATGCATGGTGAGGTCCGGGTAGAGAATGGGATTGAAAAGCGAGGCGATGCTCCGCGCGAGGCGCGCCGTCGCATCCAGCGTCCGGCCATATTCGAGCAGGCCAATAAATTGCCCGAGACGTTCGTTGAGCTGCCCGACCAGGAACCGATTGAACCCCACGCTATTCTCGAACAGCCAGTAGAAGGTGCCGCGGTCCATCATTGCCAGCCGGGTGTCGCGCAGGGCCACCACATCGTAGCGCCGGGGCTCATTCTTGAGCACCGAGCCCTCGCCAAACCATGCACCGGAGGTCAAGCCGGCAAAGCTGGTGGCCTTGCCGCCGCGGGACACGATGCCCATCCTGGCGAGACCGGTGACGACGCCGGTCCAGTACTCGAACTGGTCGCCCCGCATGAAGATGAATTCGTCCGCGCGGTATGACTTCTCGACGATGCCGGCCCGCGCGATCTCCAACTCCCGCTCGTTCAGTTCGCGCGACCAGGCCGCGATGCGCTTCAGGTAATCTGCTGCAATCATGATCGTCGAACCGTCACCCCAGGCGTCCTGCAATACTTATGTTGCGCTGCAATAGAAAACTTGCGCCCCTGCGCCAACGCCTCGCAACAAGACGCCAATCGTGGCCGCTGGCGAAATTTGCCGACGAATTGTCAGGCAGAAGACATTTCAAACTAGCGCTTTACCCTATTGAGGGCCACCTCGCGTAGCGCGGCTGGACCAATCGGAGATTGGGTGCGGCGTTACGTCCGGTGCGCCCGGCGCAACGGAAATGCTCGAATCCGCCGGATGCGGGCATCCTTGGTGCAGGGGCCAGGGGCCGTCCCTTAGTCGGGTGGCCTACCCATGGCGGCCGATATAGGATCGCGACCGTCGTCGCAAACGATAGAGAAAGAGCGCATCAAGCGCCGTGTCTCGGAGGAATGCGTGGAACACGCTTTGGAAGTGCGCGGGGTGTCACTGCGCTTCGGTGGCGTCCGTGCGCTGACCGAGGTCAACTTTGGCGTCAAGGCCGGCGAACTGTTTTCGATCATCGGCCCCAACGGCGCCGGCAAGACCTCGATCGTCAACTGCATCTCGGGCCGCTACAAGCCGACCGAAGGCCAGCTGTTCTATCGCGGCCAGGATATCAC
>JBAQER010000579.1:0-5907 GCA_049286845.1 Bradyrhizobium sp. | reverse complement strand
CACCTATCTTGACCTCATGACGGTCCATTTCCCCTTCCAAAACACCTATGCGGCGCTGCCGGCGAACTTTTTCGCGCGCGTGGCGCCCACCCCGGTCGCCTCCCCGCGCCTGATCAAGCTGAACCGGCCGCTCGCGGTCCATCTCGGCCTTGATCCCGACCTGCTCGACAGCCCCGAGGGAGCCGAAATCCTCGCCGGCAAGCGTGTCCCCGATGGCGCCGATCCGATCGCGATGGCCTATGCCGGCCACCAGTTCGGCCATTTCGTTCCGCAGCTCGGTGACGGCCGCGCCATCCTGCTCGGCGAGGTGATCGACGCCGACGGCGTCCGCCGCGACATCCAGCTCAAGGGAAGCGGCCCGACGCCGTTTTCGCGCCGCGGCGACGGCCGCGCGGCGCTTGGTCCGGTGCTGCGCGAATATATCGTCAGCGAGGCGATGGCCACGCTCGGCATTCCAACCACGCGATCGCTCGCCGTCGTCACGTCAGGCGAGAATGTGATGCGCGAGACACCACTGCCGGGCGCCGTGCTCACCCGCGTCGCCGCCAGCCACATCCGCGTCGGCACGTTTCAATACTTCGCGGCGCGCAGCGATACCGAGGGCGTGCGGCAGCTGGCCGATCACGTCATCGCCCGGCACTATCCGCAAGTAGCCGGTGCCGAGCGACCCTATCACGCGCTGCTCGAAGCCGTGATCGCGCGGCAGGCCGAGCTGGTGGCACGCTGGCTGCTGGTCGGCTTCATCCACGGCGTCATGAACACCGACAATACCTCGATCTCCGGCGAGACCATCGATTACGGCCCCTGCGCTTTCATGGATCATTACGATCCTTCCACCGTGTTCAGCTCGATCGACGAGATGGGCCGCTACGCCTATGCCAACCAGCCGCGGATCGCGCAGTGGAACCTGACCCGGCTGGCCGAATGCCTGCTGCCCCTGCTCTCCGACGACCGAGACAAGGCCATCGCGGAGGCGCAATCGGCGATCAACGGATTCGTGGAAGTGTTCGGCAGCGCCTATCAGGCCGGCCTGCGCAAGAAGATCGGCCTGTTCACGGCACGCGACGGCGACGAGGCGCTGGTGCAGGATCTGCTGGACGCCATGGCCAGGAACCAGGCCGACTTCACCCTCACCTTCCGCCGGCTGAGCGACGCCGCACTCGATCCCGACGGCGAAAGCGAAGTCCGGCAACTGTTCGCGGACCCCGCCGCCTATGACGAATGGGCCGCGCGCTGGCGGCAACGAACCTCCGAGGAGCCGGAGGCCCCCGCCGAACGGCAGGCCGCGATGCGTGCGGTCAATCCCGCCTTCATTCCGCGGAACCACAGGGTCGAGGCGGTGATCGAAGCCGCCGTCAACCGCGACGATTTTGCGCCATTCGAGGCACTGCTGGCGGTGCTGGCAAAGCCGTACGAGGACCAGCCGGCGATGGCGGGCTACGCCGAACCGCCCGAACCGCACGAGCGCGTGCTGCAGACCTTCTGCGGGACGTGACGCGCTAACCAGCCGTTAAACATTCGGCGAAGCGCAAGCCCCCAGCGCCGCAGGAATTAAGAAACGGTCAATGCGTTCCCTACAAGTCTAACGGCTTGGCTGGGGGGATGCTCGTGTTCGATGCATTGGTATTTGAGTTCATGGGATTGGCGATGCTCGCGCTCTGCATCGTCGTGCTTGCCGTGCCGTCGCAGCGGCGGCCCACCAGGCGTGTCAGCGATACCTGACCGTTGCCGCGCCCCTTGAACGAGCGCCGCCGGCCTCCATTCGGCGCGTCCAGGCGCCCTGAGTCCCGCGACAGGTCCCTGCCGGGCAGAAATGCAAGGCTCGAATTCACCGCAAGACCCTTGACATATCAGCACTTTCGGCAGAACGCGGTCCTGAGAAGCGTTATGGACCGTTCATGGATCTGATTACCACCACCTCGGAACTGGCCGCGGTATGCGCCCGGCTCGCGAAATACCCCGCCATCACCGTCGATACCGAATTCCTGCGGGAAACCACCTATTACCCCCTGCTCTGCGTGGTGCAGATGGCGAGCGCCGAGGAGGCGGTCGTGATCGACACGCTGGCCCCGGGGATCGACCTCAAGCCCTTCTTCGCCCTGATGGCCGACGAGAAGGTGCTGAAGGTGTTCCACGCCGCCCGCCAGGACATCGAAATCGTCTGGCATCAGGCCGGCATCCTCCCCCACCCGATCTTCGACACCCAGGTCGCGGCCATGGTGCTCGGTTATGGGGATTCCATCGCCTACGACCAGCTGGTCGAGCGCATTTGCGGCCACCGGCCGGACAAGACCCACCGTTTCACCGACTGGTCGCGCCGGCCGCTTTCCGCGGAGCAGATGCACTACGCGGTCTCCGACGTCACCCATTTGCGCGAGGTGTTCGCGGCGCTGGACGCCGATCTCAAGAAGCGCGGCCGCAGCGACTGGGTCAGCGAGGAAATGGAGGTTCTGACCTCGCCGAAGACCTACGACTTCCACCCCGAACGGGCCTGGGAGCGGCTTAAGACACGGGTACGCAAGCCGAAGGAGCTGGCGGTGCTGATGGAGGTCGCGGCCTGGCGCGAACAGGAAGCGCAAAGCCGCGACGTTCCGCGCAGCCGCGTTCTGAAGGACGATGCGGTCGGCGACATCGCCACCCACGCGCCGACCAGCCTTGAGCGCCTCGCCAATCTGCGCTCGCTGCCGAAGGGTTTCGACCGGTCGAAATGGGGCGCCGATATCGTGGCCGCGGTGCAGCGCGGCCTCGCGCGCGACCTCGCCTCCTTGCCGAAAATCGAGAAGCCGCGCAGCAATTCGAACGGTGCTGCGATCGTCGAACTTCTGAAAGTCCTGCTGCGGATGACGTCTGAGCGTCACGCCGTCGCCAGCAAGATCATCGCGACAGTCGGCGATCTCGAGGAGATTGCGGCTGACGATAATGCCGACGTCAGCGCGCTGCATGGCTGGCGCCGTGAGCTGTTCGGCGAGGCGGCGCTGGCGCTGAAGCATGGCCAGCTCGCGCTGGCCATCGAAAAAGGCCGGGTCGTCCGGGTCGATCGAAACCAGAGCCTTATCGGCTCCGATTGAATCAGAGCCGGGCTCTGATCAGGTCACACCGAAATCACGGCATTGGCTTCGATCAGCTCGGCGCTCCCCACGATGCCGGCAAAGTTGCCGATCACGTTGACCACCGCCAGCTTGTAGGAAGCGGCATCGCCGATGCCCGGATGCCTGCAGGCCACCGCATCGCTGACCACCTGATAGCGATGGCTGCGATGAAATCCGTCGACCACAGTCGACAGGATGGTCTCGTCGAGCGAGAACCCCGACAGCACGCAGCGGATGTTCTTCATGTTCGCCATGTATTCGGCGAACCGCAAGGAACTGTAGGCCGACGGCAGCGGATGCTCGAACGCCAATTCTCCCGGCCGTGGCTTGAGGTCGGAGATCCAGTCCGTCAGGTTCGATGCCGGATTGAACCACGCGGCCTGGGCGATCCGCTTCAGGTGAATGATCGGCCAGAGGTTGCCGCGCCACAACGTCATCAGTTCGAGACAGCGCGACCTGATGGCGTCGGGGTCGGCAATGACGTGACGGCGGCCTTCGGTGAGATACTCGGTCTGCAGATCCGCGCAGACCAAGATCGGCGGGTCGTCGTGGATCGAGACCGCCAGCTTCGGATGGCTCATGATGTCACCTAAGCTCACACCGTGCGCAGCGGTGAGGACACCGGGCGGCCGGCCGAAATGTCCAGAACGCCGGGCCTGTCCCAATCGCCCTCCGGCCGGATGATCACATAGGGATCGCTGTCGAGCGTGATGGCGTCGGCAGTGGGTTCGAGGTCGAGAACCATCTCGGTATAGGAAAAATCCGAAAAGGTGATCTTGCGGTTGTGGCCGAGCGGCTTGGCGCCGAAATGCGCCCAGAAATCCACCAGCCGGTCCTGCGCCTGGCCGTAGATCTTTCGAAATCCCTTGCGCTTGATGTAGTCGACGCTGGCCTGCACCAGCTTGAACGACACGCGCGTGCGCCGGAACTGGTGGCGCACGGCAAGCCGCTCGACCTTGGCGAACTCGCCGAAAAATCGCACCCGCAGGCACCCGGCCGGTTCGGCTCCGACAAATCCGAGGAAATGTGCCGCGACCAGATCGTTGCCGTCGAACTCCTCTTCGATCGGGCAATCCTGCTCGGCGAGATAAACCGCCGACCGGATCGCCGTCATCAGCATCAGGTCGTTGGGGTCGCGCGCGATGCGGACCGTGATCGCACGCGATTGGGTTTTCATCGCCGTTGATGAGTTAATGCCGTGCATCTGCAAAGCTCCTCGCCGGTTGGACTGCTGGCGTGTTGATCGAAGGCCGTTTCCATGGACGCTGGTAGCGCCACAACTCGTGCTGATAGCTCGGAATCGGTTCGAAGCCGATTGCGATCATCAGATTGCGTCCATCCGCGCTCGACGGCTGGGCATAGAGATCGGCCGGCGCAAGCCGCGGCTGTGAAAGATGCGCCGACACGTTGCCCAGTCCCGCCATCGCCCTGCCCTGTCCCGCGATCGCCCAGACGTAGATGGCGGATACCTCCTCGGAGGCGCCGGCAAGCAGTCCAATATCGGGATGCGTCAAATTGATGTCGTCGAGAATGAGGGCGTCGTGACCCAGGCTGTTGAGATAGAGAAACGCCACTGCACCAAGCAAGTTCCTCTTTCGGCTGAATGTCAAAATGCTGCCGGGGTCAAACGCGTAATACCGCGCGAGGTCCGGCTCCGTCATTTGAACTCCCGGCACCAGCCGGTTGGCCATGTCGGCCAGCGCAGCAAGCTCGGAACGCAGTGCGGGCTGCACTTCGATTTCTGCGCTTCGGGGCAGCAGGTCGAAATCACGTTTTGCGGCCAAAGAGGGCCTTTCCATAACCGGGTCACGCATCTATCGTCGCTCCTGCCTGTCGGCTAGCACCATATCGGGCGGGGATTTGAGGTATGCAGCAACTATTGCACCGGGGTGCTGCGGTGACGCAGCACCGGACCGACGAAGTTCTGGATGCATCCTGGGATGACCTGCGATCGTTTCTGGCTTGTGCGCGATACAAGAGCTTTCGCAATGCGGCAGAGGAGCTCAGCGTAACCAGCACCACGCTCATGCGCCGGATCGACCGGCTCGAAGAGTCCATCGGCTGCAAGCTGTTCCTGCGCGACCAGAGCGGATTGACGCTGAGCGACGCAGGTTCGGCGATGATCGGCGACGCGATGGAAATGGAACGTCACGCCTTCAATATTTTCCGGCGCGCGGCCCGGTCAGACGATGCCGCCGGCACGGTCCGCGTCGCCGTCACCGAGGGTCCCGGCAATTTCTGGATTCTTCCGCGGCTGATCGACTTCCAGAAGACCTACCGCAAGATCACGGTCGATCTGCGCTGCGCGATGGAGCAAGCCGACGTAGCCCGGCTGGAAGCCGATATCGCGATCCAGCTCGAACGGCCGACCAATCCCGACCTCATCGTCACCAAGCTCGGCCGGCTGCATATTTATGCATTCGTTTCGGAAGACTATCGCAAACTCCACGGCGTTCCCACGCTTCCAGAAATCAGGAATCACCGGCTGGTGATCCAGCATGCGCCGCAGATCGACGATTCCGCCTATGCCCGGGTGCTGGGACTGACATCGCTGGAGGGCATCGTCGGGATCAAGACCAACTCGAGCATCGGCGTGCTGTACGCGGTGGAGCGCGGCGCAGGAATGGGTTTCCTGCCGACATCTTCGGTGGCGCTCGGAGCGGCGCTGGTTGCCGTCGACCTCGGCGTCCATCATCACGCCGATCTGTGGCTCACCTATCACAAGGAGTTTCGAAACTCCGACCGGCACAAGATCGTCATCGACTGGCTGAAGAAGATATTCGACCCGAAAACCTATCCTTGCTTCAAGGACGAGTTC
>JBAQER010000578.1:0-2361 GCA_049286845.1 Bradyrhizobium sp. | reverse complement strand
GGCTTTGGCCTCGACGGTCGAGTTCATGCAGCTGCACATGCAGCACATGCCGGGCTGGGAAGGAACCTGCGAGGTCCGCGCCTTTGCCATGCCGGATCACGAGGTGGGGTGTCAGGTCGACGTAGCTGCCCACGCCTGATGCGCTCTTTCAGTAAGCTCAGCCGGCGGCCATGACGGCCGCCGGCATCGACGACAACACGCATCGCACGATCCTCGCCGTCTGGCGGATTGAGCAGCCGCGACTGATCACCAGCCTGGCGCGGATGCTGCGCGACGTGCCGCTGGCCGAAGACCTGACGCAGGAAGCGCTGCTGGCGGCACTCGAGCATTGGCCGGCCACAGGCGTGCCGGACAAGCCCGGCGCCTGGCTGATGGCCACCGCGAAACGCCGGGCGCTGGATCAGCTGCGCCGCGGCCGGATGCTGGCGCGCAAGCACGGCATGGTCGCCCTCGATTTCGAGCAGGAGCAGCAGGCGATGCCCGATTTCGACGCCGCGCTCGACGACGACATCGGCGACGAAATGCTGCGGCTGATCTTCACCGCCTGTCATCCCCGCCTGTCGCGCGAGGCCCGCGCCGCGCTGGCGCTGCGGATGATCTGCGGCCTGACCACCGAGGAGATCGCACGCGCCTTCCTGCTGCCGGAGCCGACCATCGCCCAGCGCATCGTGCGCGCCAAGCGGACGCTGTCGGAATCCGGGCTGGCTTACGAGACCCCGCGCGGCGAGGAACTGTCGGAGCGGCTCGCCTCGGTGCTTGAAGTGGTCTATCTCATCTTCAACGAAGGCTATACCGCCGCGCGCGGCGAGCACTGGCTGCGGCCCCAGCTCTGCCACGAAGCGTTGCGCATGGCCCGCGTGCTCACCTCCATCGCGCCGCAGGAGCCGGAAGCGCATGGCATGCAGGCGCTGATGGAACTGAACGCCTCGCGGATGGCGGCGCGCACCGACGCTAAGGGTGAGCCGATCCTCCTGCTCGACCAGAACCGTTCGCTGTGGGACCGGCTGCAGATCCGGCGCGGATTGCAGGCGCTGGCGCGGGCGCGCGAACTCGGCGGCGGCGGCTTCTACGTGCTGCAGGCCGCGATCGTCGCCTGCCATGCCGAGGCGGCGACCGCTGGCGCCACCGACTGGCGGCGCATCGCAACGTTGTATGCGGAACTGGCAGCGGTCGCGCGCTCGCCGATCGTCGAACTCAACCGCGCCGTCGCCGTCGGCATGGCCGAGGGTCCGGAGGCGGCGCTGGCGATCGTCGATGGCCTTGCGCACGAACCGGTGCTCAGGAATTACCACTTGCTGGGCACCGTTCGCGGCGACCTCTTGCACAAGCTCGGCCGATACGAGGAAGCGCGCGCCGCGTTCGAAGCGGCGGCGCAGCTTGCGGGCAACAAGCGCGAGCAGGAGCTGCTGAAGCGGCGCGCCGCGGAGGCGGACTACCGAATCCCACGGCTATCGTGACGGGCCGGCCGTCACACCGTCGCGCCAACGACCCGGCGTGACGCCGGTGACTCGCTTGAAGGCGCGGTTGAACGCGGCTTCGGATTCGTAGCCGACATCCGTCGCGATAGCGGCGAGGCCGTCGTTTCCGCTCCGAATTCGTTCGGCAGCCAGCTGCATCCGCCAGCCGGTGACATATTCGATCGGCGCCTGACCCATGACCGCGTTGAATCGCTCGGCGAGCACGGTGCGCGAGGCGCCAGCCTCGCGCGCGAGTTCGTCGACTGTCCAGCGGCGAGCGGGTTCGCCGTGCACGCACTGCAGCGCGCGGCCGATGATCGGATCGTTCAATGCTGCGAACCAACCGGTCGCACTCGCCGGCAGATGCGCGGCGTAGCGGCGCAGTACCTCGACGAACAACAACTCCATCAGCCGGCCGAGCATCAGTTCGGTCCCGGGCGCGGCGGCGTCCGCGAGCCCCAATATTTCCCTCACGGTTGATGTGAGGAGTGCGCTGACTTTGTCGTCACCGCCGCGGCCGAGCCCGGCAATTGCGGTGGGTAATGACGACCTCGTTTGTGCTAGTGAAAAGCAGGATCTGCAGGAGAACGAGCATGACCAACTTCGAGGATAAACCGCCTCCCGCGGTTGGAGCCTATTGGATCAAGGAGGAGGATTATCCGGCGCTGCTGAAAATCTTCGACGATGGGGACAGGATGCCGCCAAGCTGGAACGAGTGGCTGAAGATTGCCGAGGAAATGGAGCAGGGACTCAAGGCCTATGGACACGTCGTGCTGCGTGTTCATATCGACCCCCGCACATTTCCGGACTGGTGCGCCGCCCATGGCATCCGCCCGGGCGGCGCCGGGCGCAAAAAGTTTGTCGCGGCGGCGGTAGCCGAGCGATACGGCAATCGAGCCTGACC
>JBAQER010000577.1:0-1994 GCA_049286845.1 Bradyrhizobium sp. | reverse complement strand
GGGATGCCCCGCGACAGCGGGGCATCCCGTATTCCAGGGGCGGTGCGGATTGACATCGGTCACGCGGCTGGATCCCTGCGCTTTCGCGGATGACCGTCTGTTTTGATGCATCATCGAGCCTGCAAACGCTTTTTTCTCCTTCCGGCAAGCCCATGTCCAATACCGAAATCGAAATTGTCGTCGAGGATCCGACCGCGCCGGAGGCCGATTCGCCCGATGTGGCCAGTATCCGCGTCGTCGATGTTGCGGTGTCGCTGCTGCTGCTGGCGCTGGCCGCGACGCTCGGTTTCGACAACTGGCGCACCGGCATCGCCTGGGATTCTACCGGACCGCAGGCCGGCTATTTCCCGTTCTATCTGTCGGTGATCCTCGCCGGCGCCAGCCTCTATGGCCTCGTCGCCGCCTTCCTGTCGCGCAAGGAGGCTGCGGAAAGCTTCGTGACCCGCGCGCAACTCCGCCGCGTCCTGCTGGTGTTCGTTCCGACGCTGCTGTTCTGTCTGGCCACGCAGTTCCTCGGGCTCTATGTCGCGAGCTTCTGCCTGATCGCCGGCTTCATGCGTCTGGTGGGACGGATCGCGCTGTGGAAGTCGCTGCTGACGGCTTTCGTATTCACCGCCATCATGTTCGTGACCTTCGATATCGCCTTTGACGTCATCATGCCGAAGGGACCGCTCGAAGCGGCCCTTGGCCGCTAGGGCCGCGCCAACCGGGACGGATTTTCGATGGAAGCTTTCGGCCTACTCATGCACGGCTTCGCCGTCCTGCTGACGTGGAAGACGCTGGTGCTGATGATGGTCGGGCTGGTGCTCGGCATCTTCGTCGGCGTGCTGCCGGGACTTGGCGGGCCGAACGGCGTGGCGATCCTGCTGCCTTTGACCTTCACCATGGACCCGACCTCGGCCATCGTGATGCTGTCCTGCATCTACTGGGGCGCGCTGTTCGGCGGCGCCATCACCTCGATCCTGTTCAATATCCCGGGCGAAGCCTGGTCGGTCGCGACCACCTTCGACGGCTATCCGATGGCGCAGCAGGGCAGGGCAGCGGAGGCGCTGACCGCGGCCTTCACCTCGTCCTTCATCGGCTCGCTGGTCGCGGTACTGCTGATCACGTTCCTGGCGCCGATGATCTCGTCCTTCGCGCTGAAATTCGGGCCGCCGGAATTCTTTTCGGTCTATCTCCTGACCTTCTGCTCGTTCGTCGGATTAGGCCGCGAGGCCAAGCACAAGACCGTCATCTCGATGTCGCTCGGCCTGCTTCTCGCCGGCATCGGCATGGATACGGTGTCCGGCCAGCTGCGCATGACGTTCGGCACAAGCGAGTTGCTGCGCGGCGTCAATTTCCTGGTCGCAGTGATCGGCCTGTTCGGCATCAGCGAGATCCTGCTCACCATGGAGGAGCGCCTGGCGCTGCGCGGCCACGCCGCCGGCATCAGCCTGCGCGTGGTTTTGCGGGTCTGGATGGACCTGCCGAAATACTGGGTGACGCTGCTGCGCTCCTCCTTCATCGGCTGCTGGCTCGGCATCACGCCGGGCGGCGCGATCGCGGCCTCGTTCATGGGCTACAATTTGGCCAAGCGGTTTTCCAAGGATCCGGAGAGTTTCGGCAAGGGCCGCATTGAGGGCGTGTTCGCGCCGGAAACCGCCGCGCATGCCTCCGGCACCGCGGCGCTGCTGCCGATGCTGGCACTCGGCATTCCCGGCTCCGGCACTGCGGCGATCCTGCTCGGCGGGCTGATGGTATGGGGCCTCAATCCCGGCCCGTTGCTGTTCGTCGAGCACAAGGATTTTGTCTGGGGCCTGATCGCCTCGATGTACCTCGGCAATGTCGTCGGCCTCGTGCTGGTGCTGACGACGGTGCCGATCTTCGCTTCCATCCTGCGGGTGCCGTTCGCCGCGGTGGCGCCGATGATCGTGGTGTCCTGCGCCATCGGCGCCTATGCGATCCAGAACGCGATGTTCGACATCTGGCTCATGCTCGGCTTCGGCGTGATCGGC
>JBAQER010000576.1:0-4270 GCA_049286845.1 Bradyrhizobium sp. | reverse complement strand
CCCCCGCAAGCGGGAGAGGGAGAAGTGAGCTACCCATTCCGACGCTGGCCGCGCAGTGTCGGCAGGCCGATGCCGGCGGCATCGAAGCCGCCGTCGACCGCGAGGATCTGGCCGGTGATATAGCTGGCGCGGTCGCTGCACAGGAAGAACACCGCCTCCGCCAGTTCCTCTTCGAGGCCGTAACGGTTGAGCGGGATGGCGTCGTGATAGTCGGCGCGGATTTCCGGGGTGTGGACCTGCTTGGCCATCGCGGTCTCGACCGGGCCGGGCGCGACGCCGTTGACGCGAATGCCGAGCGAGGCCAGTTCGACGGCGAGTTGCTTGGTCAGATGCGCGAGCCCAGCCTTGCTGGTGCCGTAGGCCGAGCGCAGCGTCGAGGCGCGCACCGCCGAGATCGAGGTGATATTGACGATGGCGCCGCCGCCATGTTCGCGCATCAAAGGCGCTGCCGCCTTGGTGCACAGGAACGGCCCGGTGAGGTTGACCTGCAGGATCCGGCTCCAGTCCGCGTCCGACGTTTCCAACAGCGGCGCGAACACCGCGATCCCGGCATTGTTGACCAGCGCGTCGAGCCGGCCGAAGCGTTGGCCGGTCCTGGCGATCGCGTCCGCCACGGCAGCGGCGTCGGAGACGTCGCAATGCAGCGCCATGGTGGCGTCGGGGTTGGAAAGGCCCGCGACCGCGCCCTGCAGCAGGGCGCCCTCGATGTCGAGCAGCGCCACGCGCCAGCCGTCGGCGAGAAACCGTTTGGCCACCGCGAGCCCGATGCCGCGCGCGGCGCCGGTGACGAGTGCGACTTTTTGCGGGGCAGGGGGCATCGGTGTTCCGTTCGCGGTTGATGAATTTGCGTCTCTATAACCGATGCCGATGGCCGTGTCCCGGATCGGCCGTGCGCTGCTTGCATCCTGCGCTGCGTGCGCGGCATCGCCCCCGGCTCCGCAATTACCTCCGAAATAATTTCTCCGGACATGTCGGTGCCGCAAAACTTCGCTCGTCTTGTTGACGAGCGACGGTTCGACAAGCAACGGGCGGAACCGGCCAATGACAGAACGGAGCGTGACGGTGCGATTTATGGTGATTGTGAAGGCCAGCCAGGACAGCGAAGCCGGCGTGATGCCGAGCACGGAACTGCTGACCGCGATGGGCAAGTTCAACGAACAGATGGTCAAGGCCGGCGTCCTGCTCGCGGGCGAGGGCCTGCACCCGACGTCGAAGGGTGCCCGGATCAAATATTCCGGCAAACAGCCCAGCGTCAGCCATGGTCCGTTCGCCGTGACCAACGATCTGGTTGCCGGGTTCTGGCTGATTCAGGTGAAGTCGCGCGACGAGGCGATCGCATGGATGAAGCGCGCCCCGTTCGATGGCGGCGCGGAAATCGAAATCCGGCAAATCTTCGATGCCGAGGATTTCGGCGAGGCGCTGACGCCCGAACTGCGCCAGCAGGAGGAACGTCTGCGCGCGCAGGCGGGGCGGTAGGAAGCCACCCGCCGTCATTCCGGGGCAGCCCGCAGGGCTGAACCCGGAATCCAGAGATTGTTGATCGAGGTTCCGGGTTCGCGCTGGTGCGCGCCCCGGAACGACGGCCTCAAACAAAGGACCGCCGACCATGCGATTCATGATGCTGATGATTCCCCTGGGCTACGAGACCGCGCCGCCGGATATCCAGCTCGACCCCGAGCGGGTGGCCGCGATGATGAAATACAACGAGGCCCTGAACGACGCCGGCGTCCTGATCACGCTCGACGGCCTGCATCCGCCGTCGATGGGCGCGCGGGTGTCGTTTGCGACCGGCAAGCCGATGGTGACCGACGGTCCCTTCGCGGAAGCCAAGGAAGTGCTCGGCGGCTACTGGATGATCGAGGTGGCCTCGCGCGACGAGGCGATCGCCTGGGCCAGGAAGTGCCCGGCCTCCGAGAACGAGATCATCGAAATTCGCCAGGTGCAGGAAATGGCCGATTTTTCGGAGGAGGTGCAGCAGGCGGCCGCCGGGTTTGCCGAGCTGCAAAAGGGGAGCGGGCGTTAATCTTGGTGAACGGCCGTTCCCGGAGTACGCCGCTAGTGACCTTTACCGCCGGCTCATGTAAAAGCCTTTCACATGAGTTGGCGCAAGGAACAGCGCCGCGCCGAGCGCGGCTACCACCACGGCAATCTGAAAGAGGCGTTGCTGCAGGCGGCGCTTGGGCTGATTGCGGAAAAAGGCGCGGCCGGATTCACCTTTGCCGATGCCGCGCGCATGGCCGGCGTCAGCCCGGCCGCACCTTACCGGCATTTTCGCGACCGCGACGAACTGCTTTCCAGCATCGCCCAGCGCGGCTTCGAGCAGTTCGAGGCGGCGCTGACGCAAGCATGGGATGACGGGCGTCCGGACACCGTCACGGCGTTCGAACGGGTCGGCAAGGCCTACCTCGCCTTTGCCCGCAACGAGCCGGCGTTCTATTCGGCGATGTTCGAATCGGGGCTTCCCGTCGACCATAATCCGACATTGCAGGCCGCCAGCGAGCGCGCTTTCGGCATCATCCGCGCCGCCGCCGAGCGCCTTGCGGCGCTGGCGCCGCCCGGCGTGCCGCGGCCGCCGGCGATGATGATGGCCCTGCATATCTGGTCGATGTCGCACGGCGTGGCGTCGCTGTTCGGACGCGGTGACGCGGCGCGCCGCAAGCTGCCGATGTCGCCGGAAGATCTGCTGGAAGCGCAGGTGCTGATCTATCTGCGCGGTCTCGGCTTCCCGACCGACCGCAGGCCGACTGGGCAGAATGACCCGGCGGCGGCCACTCCGCCGCCCGTCCCGCCCGCAGGGCCCCCCTCAGGCCCTTGGGGCACCCCAAAATAAATTCGCGGGCGCCGCCGGTGCCCGGCTTGACAAAAATCCGGGATGGTTTAGGTATGTAAATGTTATTTACATTCACAACGGCGTGATGCCGTCATGGAGAGGGAAATGGCCTACACCGCAGATGTCAATCGATGGCGCGGCCCGGATAGCGAGCCTCGCCGCCCGCATATGCTGGATTCGCCCTGGCACCCCGGCTGGATCGCCGTGACCGTGCTCGGCTTCATCATCTGGTGGCCGATCGGGCTTGCCCTTCTCTTTTTCACACTCGGGAGCAGAAAAATGGGTTGCTGGAGCAATCAGGACCGCTGGTCGAACAAGATGGAGCGGATGCGCGGCCGCATGGAGCGTCGCGGCTTCGGCTTCGGCGGTCCGCCGTCGAGCGGCAACCGCGCCTTCGACGAATACCGCGTGGAAACGCTGAAGCGCCTCGAGGAAGAGCAGGTCGAGTTCCGCGATTTCCTCGATCGCTTGCGCCACGCCAAGGACAAGGCTGAGTTCGACCAGTTCATGGCGCAGCACAAGCAGCGTCCGACCCCCCCGAACGATCAGCCGCAGGGCTGAATGATCCAGGCCTCGGGCATCATGCCCCAATGACATCCGATGGCGACAACGCCGCCCGTTTGCGAAAGCAGACGGGCGGCTTTGTTTGCGTTGCTCTCACAACGTCATTGTCAGGGCCGTCGCCAGGTCATCCTTGTTACTCACAACGCCAACCTGGTCGTCAACACGGACGCAGATCAAATAGTTGTCGCGAATGTCGGTGCTCACCCTGGAAACGGATTGCCACCAATCACCTATTATTCGGGCGGGCTCGAAGAGGAGTCCACACGGCGGATGGCGTGCGACATCTTAGAAAGTGGAGATCGTGCGTTCGGGGATCGTGCACGGCGACTCAGGATAGCACTTGAGCGCCAAATCACACTTGCGCGATAGCATCAGTGGGCCCTAGCCCAGCACCCAATCTTCCGCATCGATCAGCTGCATGAGGTTGATGCATTCGACCTTCATGGCGTTGCAGACGCCGGGAATCTTACCGAGGCTGCCAATGCCGGTCTCCTCAGTGATAACTGTGTGGCCGCTGGCCTTGGCCAGTGCGATCACGAACGGGTCGGCTTGGAATTTCTCTTTTCCGGCCGTCACCAGCGCTGTGTAGGTATTAACGATGTGATCAACCTGGCCCTGGACGATTTCATCCGGTACTTGGAACATCGAGGCGCGGGGCTGCAGCCAGTCATGCAGCTCTTCTGATCGCTGCTTGCTGCACTCGCGCAGTACCAGCGATGACGACACAAGCCGCCCTTCCTGAATCAGTTGATCCAGTTGCTCCCACAGCTTGGGAAAGCGGTTTGGCTTATAGCGTTCGTACCAGGCAGCAATCAGCGCGCTGGTATCGATGCAGTAGGTCTTTGCCACGGGACGCTACCCCGCTACACCGAAGGC
>JBAQER010000575.1:0-14314 GCA_049286845.1 Bradyrhizobium sp. | reverse complement strand
GCTTCCTCCGGCCGCTCGGCCGGCAGCAGCGGAGCCACCTGCGGCAGCGGATCCCACACGTTCCACTGGCAGATCCTGTAATTGTTGGTTCGCGCCGCGAGGTCGAGATGGATGTGGTCCTCGTGGTACCAGTCCGAGCCCGGCCCCAGCACGGTGGCGAACCGCGTGCAGACCGAACGCAGCACGTTCTCGCGCAGCTCCCGCGGCACCGTGCGATCGGTCAGTGAAATCGACTGGCCGTTGGCCAATTTCAGGGAGCGCACGTCGAGCGCGTTGGCGCGGCCGTGCTCCGACAGCCTGGCGCCAACCACGCGGTTGCGGCCGCGGCACTCGAAGGAGTCGAAATTGTCGAGATCGCTGACGGTGCTGCCGAGGCTGGCCGCCAGCGGCGCCATGTCGGTGCGGATCCAGTCGGCGATCGCCGACGCCATGGCGCAGCGCAGGATCGCCGCGGGTTTCACGGTGACCTTACGCTTGTCCGGCAGCACCACGGCCTCCAGCCGCACCAGGTCCTCGCCGCCGCAGCCGCCGGCGCCCTTGATGTCGGGGATGCTGGGGGCAATCGCGATCGCCTCCGTCAGCGCCAGCCGGCAGGCCGAGGGCGGCGGCGGCGCCGGTTGTTCGGCGGCCTTGTCGGGGCCGGCGGACGCCGGCTTGTCGGCCGCGGGCTGTTCGGGCCCGGGCTTCTCGGTGTCTACCTTGTTGGATTCCTTGGGCGCCTCGGCCGGGCGCGGCCGCGGCAGTGGGATGGCGCCGGGGAGCATGGCTCCGCGCAGCTTCGGCTTGCCCTGTCCGAACAGGTCGCCCCAGGGTCCCTGGCCCGGCTTGGCCGCCGCGGCGGCGGGCATTGATTGGGCGCAAAGCATCAGCAGCACGGCGGCGGTAACCATTGCCGCTACGGTGTGGCGAAAGCTCCCACAAGGCCATTTCCGGCTTGCTTTCTCCGCGCTAAAGTTCATGGCAATTCCGTGAATACCTGCGGCAAGCGACAACACCCTCTGGAGGAACGACCGTATGCTTGGATTGATGCAAGATTGGCCTTTGCTTTGTCACCGGATTATCGAGCATGCGGCGAAGTATCACGGTACACAGGAAGTCGTAACGCGGTCGGTCGAAGGCCCCATTCATCGGACCAATTACGCCGAAATTCATGCCCGTGCGCTGAAAGTCTCGCAACGGCTGGAACACGACGGCATCAAGCTCGGCGACCGGGTCGCCACCATCGCATGGAACACCTGGCGCCATCTGGAAGCCTGGTACGGCATCATGGGCATCGGCGCGATCTGCCATACCGTCAATCCGCGGCTGTTCCCCGACCAGATCGCCTGGATCATCAACCACGCCCAGGACCGGGTGGTGATGACCGACATCACCTTCGTGCCGATCCTGGAAAAGATCGCGGGCCAGCTGCCGAGCGTCGAACGTTACGTCGTGCTGACCGATAAGGCGCACATGCCGCAGACCACGCTGAAGAACGCGGTCGCCTACGAAGACTGGATCGCGCAAGCCGACGGCAAGTTCGAGTGGAAGAATTTCGACGAAAACACCGCCGCCGCGATGTGCTACACTTCAGGCACCACGGGCGATCCCAAGGGCGTGCTGTATTCGCATCGTTCCAACGTGCTGCACGCGCTGATGGCCAACAACGGCGACTCGCTGGGCGCCAACGCTGCCGACACCATGCTGCCGGTGGTTCCGCTGTTTCATGCCAACAGCTGGGGCATCGCATTCTCGGCGCCCTCGATGGGCACCAAGCTGGTGATGCCCGGCGCCAAGCTCGACGGCGCCTCGGTCTATGAACTGCTGGATACCGAGAAGGTGACGCATACCGCCGGCGTTCCGACGGTGTGGCTGATGCTGCTCAACCATATGGCTGCAGGCAATCTCAAGCTGCCTCATCTGCGCATGGTGGTGTGCGGGGGATCGGCAATGCCGCGCACGATGATCAAGTCGTTCATCGACATGGGCGTGAAGGTACGCCACGCTTGGGGCATGACCGAAATGAGCCCGATCGGCACGCTCGCCACGCTGAAGCCGCCGTTCGACAAACTCACCGGCGAGGAGCGGCTCGATATCCTGCAGACCCAGGGCTACCCGCCGTTCGGCGTCGAGATGAAGATCACCGACGACGCCGGCAGGGAACTGCCGTGGGACGGCAAGACCTTCGGACGGCTCAAGGTCTCCGGTCCCGCGGTGGCGAAAGCCTATTTCCGGCTCGACGCCAGCATCCTCGACGAGGAAGGCTATTTCGACACCGGCGACGTCGCCACCATCGACGCGCACGGCTACATGCGGATCACCGACCGTTCCAAGGACGTGATCAAGTCCGGCGGCGAATGGATCTCGTCGATCGACCTGGAAAACCTCGCGGTCGGACATCCCGCGGTGGCGGAAGCCGCCGTGATCGGCGTCTATCACCCGAAATGGGATGAGCGTCCGCTGCTGATCGTGCAGCTCAAGCAGGGCCAGACCGCGACGCGCGAGGAGATCCTCAAATTCATGGACGGCAAGATCGCCAAATGGTGGATGCCGGATGACGTCGCCTTCGTCGACGGCATTCCGCACACGGCCACCGGCAAGATCCTGAAGACCGCGCTGCGCGACCAGTTCAAGAGCTACCGTTTCCCCAACGCCGCGGCGTAGGGGAAACTATTTCCTTCTCTCCTTGTGGGAGAAGGTGGCCGTAGGTGGCCTTTGGCCGCCGTCCTTCAGATGGACGCCGATGCTTTGCATCGGCTATGCGCAGTCCGCGCCGGATGAGGGGTTTGCATCCGTGGAGACAGACCCCTCACCCGTCCGCGACGCTTTGCGTCGCGTCCACCCTCTCCCACAAGGGGAGAGGGAAGCAAGAGCCCCAGCCCAATCCACCCTTGAATTTGCCTTTAGTCCGTGGTCTCAAGCGGACCAGTGTGCAGCCCGGCGCGGTTTTGCCCGGCAAGGCTTCAAACCCGGCAGATTTCCGAGCCATGGCCCGCAGGTTTTCCGCTCCCTACCAGTCGGAGCCCGTGTCCAGCCTCGCCACATGGGCGCGCAATCTCGCGGTGTTTTCGGTGGTCGCGGTGCTGGTTTCCATCGCCATCGTCCGTTTCGGTTTCCTCGAGGTCAAACCGGCGCTGGCGACGTTCTTCGGTGCGCTGGCCTGCGCCGGGCTTTCCATCCTGGCGGGCTTCGCCGCCTTCGTCGCGATCTGGCAGAACGGATCGCGCGGCATGAGCCGCATCCTGCTGGCGTTCCTGATCGACGCACTGGTGCTGGCCTACCCGGCCTATCTCGGCCTGCAATACCGCAAGCTGCCGCCGATCCACGACATCACCACCGATCCGATCGACCCGCCGCGCTTCGAAGCGCTGGCGCGGTTGCGCACCGGCGAAGGCGCCAATACCGCGGTCTATGCCGGTCTCTATTCCGCCGAACTGCAACGGCTGGCCTATCCCGATATCGAGACCGTCGAACTCGAGGTTCCGGCGCAGCGGGCCTTTGAGGTCACGCTGGCGCTCGTCACCAAGCGCAAATGGCTCGTGATCGACGAACGCGCGCCGCAGCCGCCGCGCCGCATCGGCCGCATCGAGGCGGTGGCGCGGACGCCGATCATGGGATTCCGCGAGGACGTCTCGATCCGCATCACCCCCGACGGCGAGGGCTCGCGCGTCGATATCCGCTCCTCGTCGCGCTATTTCGAGAGCGATCTCGGCAGCAACGCCGCGCGCATCGCCAAGCTGATCGAGGACATCAACAGCGCCGTCGACAACGCCAAGCCCGTGGTGAAGAAACCGCAGGCGCCGGCCAAGGGGCCGCCGAAGACGGTGAAGAAGTGACGGCGAAAGATCACACCATCCGGTAACTTCCCCCGATCACCGGGTCGCCATCGGTCGCGACGATGCCGCGGCCGACCAGATCTTCCAGATGCGCCAGCACGGAATAGCCGGCCGCATTCGTCAGCCGCGGGTCGATGCCGATATAGACCGCGCGCACGATGGTCGGGATGTCGGCCTCGCCCTTGGCGAGGCGATGCAGGATGGAAGCTTCGCGCCCCTGGCGATGCCTGGTCAGGAAACGCACATAGCGCTGGGCTTCCGGGATTTCCGGGCCGTGGCCGGAGAAGTAGAGATCCTCGCTCCGCTCCGCCAGCCGGTCGAGCGAGGCCATGTAATCGATCATCGATCCGTCCGGCGGCGCCACGATCGAGGTCGACCAGCCCATCACGTGATCGCCGACGAAATTGATTCCACGCTCCGCCCAGGCGAACGCCAGGTGATTGGCGGTGTGGCCCGGCGTCGCCACCGCCTCGAGCTGCCAGCCCGAACCTTCGATCACGTCGCGGTCCTTCACCTCGACGTCCGGCCTGAAGTCGCGGTCGGCGCCGGATTCCGGACTGTGCTTCTCACTCTCGAAGCGCGGCCGCGAGGCGCGGTGCGGCCCCTCGGCATAGACGGTGGCGCCGGTCGCCGCCTTGATCCTTGCCGTGTTCGGCGAGTGGTCGCGATGGGTATGGGTGACCAGGATATGCGTCACGGTCTCGTTGCGCACGGCGCCCAGCAGCGCCGCCGCATGGGCTTCGTCGGCGGGGCCGGGATCGATGATCGCGACGTTGCCCTTGCCCACGATGTAACTGACGGTGCCGGTGAAGGTGAACGGGCTCGGATTGTCGCAGAGCACGCGCCTCACGCCGGGACGGACTTCCTCGACCACACCGGGCTTGAGCGGGAAATCGCGGTTGAACGGGATGTCGTCGTTGTCGGCCATGGGGGTGCCTGATTGTAACGCCGCGCTTTCCACCCGGCCCTCATGTCGAGGAAGCCGCAGGGCCGTCTCGAAGCATCGGGCAAGATCTGTCGCGCGGCCATCCTTCGAGACGCCCGCCAAGCGCGGGCTCCTCAGGATGAGGTCGGAGGACTTCGAAACCTACGAAAACGCCTGAATACCCGTGATCGCGCGGCCCAAGATCAGGGCGTGGACGTCATGGGTACCTTCATAGGTGTTGACGGTTTCCAGGTTCGCGGTGTGGCGCATCACGTGATATTCGATCTGGATGCCGTTGCCGCCGTGCATGTCGCGGGACATCCTGGCGATGTCGAGCGCCTTGCCGCAATTGTTGCGCTTGACGATCGAGATCATCTCCGGCGCCATCTTGCCTTCGTCCATCAGCCGGCCGACCCGCAGGCTGCCCTGCAGGCCGAGCGCGATCTCGGTCTGCATGTCCGCGAGCTTCTTCTGCACCAGTTGCGTCGCCGCCAAGGGCCGGTTGAACTGCTTGCGGTCGAGCGTGTATTGCCGCGCGCGCGCCATGCAGTCTTCCGCAGCCCCCATCACGCCCCAGGAAATGCCATAGCGGGCGCGGTTGAGGCAGCCGAACGGCCCCTTCAAGCCCGATACGTTGGGCAACAGCGCGCTCTCCGGCACCTCGACGCCTTCCATCACGATCTCGCCGGTGATGGAGGCGCGAAGCGAGAGCTTGCCGCCGATCTTCGGCGCCGACAGGCCCTTCATGCCCTTCTCGAGAATGAAGCCGCGGATCTGGTTGTTGTGCTCGGCCGACTTGGCCCACACCACGAACACGTCGGCGATCGGCGCGTTGGAAATCCACATCTTGGAACCGGTCAGCCGGTAGCCGTCCGAGGTCTTCTCGGCGCGGGTCTTCATGCCGCCGGGATCGGAGCCGGCATCCGGCTCGGTCAGGCCGAAGCAGCCGACCCATTCGCCGGTGGCGAGCTTGGGCAGGTACTTCTTGCGCTGGTTCTCGTCGCCATAGGCGTAGATCGGGTGCATCACCAGCGACGACTGCACGGAGTTCATCGAGCGATAGCCGGAATCGACGCGTTCGATCTCGCGCGCCACCAGGCCATAGGCCACGTAGCTCGCATTGGCACAGCCATATTCCTCGGGCAGCGTGATGCCGATCAGGCCGAGCTCGCCCATCTCGTTGAAAATCTCGCGGTCGGTCTTCTCTTCGAGATAGGCCTTGGTGATGCGCGGCAAGAGCTTGTCCTGCGCATAGGCGCGCGCGGTGTCGCGGATCATGCGCTCGTCTTCGGTGAGCTGCTCGTCGAGCATGAACGGATCGTCCCACTGGAATTCGACCGAAGCCGGCTTGTCCTTGGCCTGAGGGCGCACGCTCATGAAAGTTCCTTTCGCATCGCTGCTACCGGCCGTTCGCACGGCGGAAACAGGTTAAATCTTTGGAGTTTAGCCTTCAAGCTGTTCGTTGGAGAGGATCTCGATCCCGAAGCCGGACAGTCCCTTGTAGTCGTGCACCGACGACGTCAAGTGACGGATCGAGGTGACGCCGAGATCGCGCAGGATCTGCGCGCCGACGCCGACCTCGCGCCATTGCCGGTTGCGGTCGGCTTCCGCCGACTTCTCCTCCGGGAGCGGCGAGACCGGAACGCCGGCCGCGCCATCGCGCAGGTAGATCAGGACGCCGCTGCCGTTCTTCCTGAAATGCTCCAGCACCGCCTGCATGCGCTTCGGCCCGGTGAAGATGTCCTTGACGATATTGGGCTTATGAAACCGCGTCAGCACGTTCTTGCCGTCGCCGACGCCGTTATAGACGAAAGCGACATGCGCGATGGAATCGAACGGCGAGCGATAGGCGTAGCCCTGCAGCGGTCCGATCGGGCTATCGGTCGTGAAGGTCGAAACCCGCTCGATCAGTTTCTCGCGCGCCTGGCGATAGGCGATCATGTCGGCGATGGTGACATGCTTGAGCTTGTGGCTGGCCGCGAACTTGGCCACCTGCTCGCCCTTCATGACCGTGCCGTCGTCGTTCATCAGCTCGCTGATGACGCCGACCGGCGGCAAGCCCGAAAGCTTGCAGAGGTCGACCGCGGCCTCGGTATGGCCGGAGCGCAGCAGCACGCCGCCGTCGCGGGCGATCAGCGGAAAAATATGGCCGGGCCGGGCGAAATCATTGGCGCCGACGTTCGGATTGGCCAGCGCGCGGCAGCAGGATGCGCGCTCGTCGGCCGAAATGCCGGTGCCGTTGTCGGGCTTGTAGTCGATCGACACCGTGAACGCGGTGGTGTGGGCGGATTCGTTGTGCGCCACCATCGGATCGAGCCGCAGCCGGCGCGCGTCCTCGGTGGTGATCGGCGCGCAGACGATCCCGGAGGTGTGGCGGATGATGAACGCCATCTTATCGGCGGTGCACAGCGACGCTGCGACGATCAGATCGCCCTCGCCTTCGCGGTCTTCGTCGTCGGTGACGACGACGAGTTCGCCGTGGGCGAAGGCATGCAGAACTTCCTGGATCGGGTCGGCCATATTCTCAAAGTCTCTCACTTCGTGCCGGGCAGCATTAGCCGGACTCGGAACGCCGCGCCAGCATCATTACGCAGGGCAGAACGGCGCTGCAGGGGTGCCGGGTAGCGGCGATCCCGGCAAGGCCGCGGGTGCCCGACAGATAGCCCGGAAGCGCTTACGGCAGCACTTCCTTGCGTTCGGCGAGCTGCGCGTCGATCTCGGCGCGCTTGTCTTCCAGGAGGCCGGCGTCGGCGGCCTCGATCACCGCGTAGAGTTCGTGGGCATCGGTAATCCGGGTGACGGTCACATAGTCCGCGCCAGCGGCGTAGAGATCCCCGACGTCGGACAACAGATCGGCGGTGGCGACGATCTTGGCGGTCGGGTTGAGCGCACGCACGTGCCGGACCAGCTTTTCGTTGTTGGCGCCCTTCAGGAGCGAGTCGGGCACGCTCAGGATGATGAGTTCCGCCTTGCCGACGCCGGCATGCACCAGGGTATCGACGTTGCTGATATCGCCGTAGATCACGTGCAGGCCGCGATCCGCCAGGGTGCGGAACACATTCGGGTTGAAATCGACCACGGTGATCTGATCGAGAAAAACCGGGTTGCGCCGCTCGATCTCGCTCAAAAGTGCGCTGGCGGCGCGGAAGAAGCCGAGGATCACGACCCGCCGCGCCTCGCCGTGGCCGCCGTCCTCGTGGCCGGAATCGTGCGCATGGCCGTGGTCGAGATCGCGAAGGCCGATCCGCTTCAAGGGGCCGATCGCAAACCGCGTGATCTGGTCGCTGCGCATGATCACGAAGGTGGAGAGCACCGCCAGCACCACGAAGGCGAAAGAGGCGGCGCTCGCGGTCTGGGTCTGGATGTGCCCGGCGGCGACACCGGTCTGGATCACCACCAGCGAGAACTCGCTGATCTGCGCCAAATTGAGCGCCGGCAGCAGGCTGGCGCGCAGGCCCTGCTTCATCAAATAGAGCGGCGCGAACGTCGTCACCACGCGGCTCACCACCGTGAAGGCCGCGATCACCAGCGCCAGCCCGATCACCGACATGTTCGGAATCGGGATCGTCATGCCCAATGCGACGAAGAACAACGTGATGAAGAAATCGCGCAGCGTCGTGACCTTGGCGGTGACGTCGAGCGCATAGGGAAAGGTCGAGAGCGAGACGCCGGCCACCAGCGATCCCATTTCGCGCGACAAATGCAGTTGCTCGGCGATCTCGCCGATCAGGAAGCACCATGCCAGCGCGCCGAGCAGGATAAGTTCGGGGCGGCGCGCGATCTGATGGAACAGCCGCGGCAAGACGTAGCGGCTCAGCACCAGCGCGGTCGCCACCAGCACGCCGACCCGGCCGACCGACAGCAGGATCACGCTGACCTGGAGATTGGCGAGGCTCGGCTGCACCGCCAGGAACAGGATGGCGAAGATGTCCTGCAGCACCAGCACGCCGAGCGTGATGCGTCCGGGCAGCGTGTCGAGCTCGCGCTTTTCATACAGCACCTTGACGATGATGACGGTGGAGGAGAGCGCGCAGGCGATGGTAAGATACAGCGCATCGAAACCGCCGCCGCCCATCGCGAGCCCGATGCCCATGAAGAAGGCGATGCCGAGCACGCAGCCGCCGACCAGCTGCCCGCCGGCGGCGAACAGGATCACCCGGCCGGCGCGCACGATCTTCTTGAGGTCGATTTCGAGCCCGATCATGAACAGCATGAAAATCAGGCCTAGCTCGGAGATGACGGTGATCGATTCCTGCGACTTGACCCAGCCCATCCCGAATGGACCAATGAAGAAGCCGGCGATAAGGTAGGCGAGGATCAGCGGCTGGCGGAAGAAATGGGCAAGAAGCCCGAGCCCCCAGGCGAACAGGATGCATAAGGTGATATCGCGAATAAGCTCGTGCATGACTAAAGACTTCCCCTCGCCGCAACCTAAAGGCAGGAGCTTGAAGGTCAAACAAGCAATGTGTCACATCCGGACAGGATACGTTCTTTTCGCGATTCTGGCCTTGCTGTCGATGCCTTGCGCGCCTGCCGCGCACGCCCAGGCGGCGGCCGGCATCGAGCAGACTTTTGCGAGTTCCCTGACCGCGATGCCCACCGAAAGCCTCGGCGTGTCGGGCGCGTTCTATGTTCCGGTCTATTCCAGCGTGTCGATGAGCCATGGCAAGTTGCGCGCGGATTTCTCGGTGACGCTGAGCATCCACAACGCCTCGGAAACGCGGCCGCTGGTGTTGCGGCGGATCGCCTATTTCGACACCTCGGGCAAGCTGGTGGAAAGCTACCTCAAGGCGCCGGTGGCGCTGAAGCCGTTTTCGACCGTCGAGGTATTCGTTCCCAGCACCGACATCCGCGGCGGCACCGGGGCCAATTTCGTGGTGGACTGGGCCGCGTCCGGCGAGATCGCCGAACCCGTGATCGAGGCGCTGATGGTCGGCAGCATCGGCAGCGGGCATTACGCCTTTACGACCCAAGGCCGGCCTGTAAAGGTGATCGGCAGGAACTAGCCTGCTATCGAAGCCCGGGCATCCGGGTCCCTCAATCAAGAAAATCAAACAGGGATGACGTCCATGACCTCAGCGCAATTCGACTTCGCACCGTTGCTTCCGGCGGGATTGCCGGCGCCGGCCGCGAAGTGGACCGGACTGGCGAAATACAGTTTCGTCGGCGGCAACAACGATCCCGACCAGGTTCCGGTCGAAGGCCTGATCGGCGCCGTCAACGCGGTGCTCAGGCGCGAGGGCCAAACGCTTGCCACCTACGGGCTGGCCAGCGGCCCGCAGGGCTACCGCCCGCTGCGCGAATTTCTTACCAAGAAACTCAAGCGCGACGCCGGCATCGACTGCACCGCCGACGACATCCTGATCGTCTCCGGCTCGCTGCAGGCGCTCGATCTCGTCAACGCGACGCTGCTTTCGCGCGGCGATACCGTCATCATCGAGCAGGACACCTATCAGGGGGCAATCAACCGGCTGACCAGGCTCGGCGTCAACATCGTCGGCATTCCGCTCGACGATCAGGGAATGCGGATGGACGCGCTGGAGAAGGCGCTGGCCGACCTCAAGGGCAAAGGCATCACGCCGAAATACATCTACACCATCCCGACCGTGCAGAACCCGACCGCCACCATCATGCCGGAATCGCGCCGCACCGAGCTTCTGAAACTGTCGCAGCAATATGGCGTGCCCATCTTCGAGGACGATTGCTACGCCGACCTGGTCTGGGACGGCAAGCGCCCGCCCGCGCTCTACGCCATGAGCAAGACCGGCGGCGTGATTCACATCGGCTCGTTCTCGAAATCGATTGCGCCTGCGCTGCGGGTCGGCTTCATCGTCGCGCCCTGGGCTATTCTATCGCGGATGCTGGCGCTGAAGACCGACGCCGGTTCCGGCGCGCTCGAGCAGATGGTGCTGGCGGAATATTGCACGCCGCATTTCGCCGAGCATGTGCCGAAGCTGACGCGCGGCCTGCGCGCCAAGCTCGACACGCTGATGGAGGCGCTCAACGAGCAGTTCGGCACCGCGGCCGAATTCGAAGACCCCAAGGGCGGCATCTTCCTGTGGGTGAAACTGCCCGACAACGTCGATACGCTGAAGCTGTACCAGGCCGCACTTGCCGCCGGCGTCGCCATCAATCCGGGGCCGGAATGGTCGACCGACAAGGCCTATGCCGGCAGCCGGTTGCGGCTGTGCTTCGCCAGTCCCTCACACGAGCAGATCCGCGAGGGCGTCGCCCTGCTGGCCGAAGTCTGCCGCAAGGAATTCGGCGTGCCAGCGCGAATTGCCAATGTGGAGAAGCAGGTTCGCGCCTGACCGCGAACACGGATCCGAGACGCGCAACTGCGATTGCAGCCTGCCTGCCCCTCAATTTGTGCGCTTGTGCGACAACGGCGTCCTGAGGCAAAATGTCTTCGTTCGACAAGACGGCGATCGCCGCAGCATTTGGACTGCGGCTTCGGTTGGAGGTCGGAGGATGCAAAGGTTCATTTGCGAACAAAACATCGCTCATTTTCAGAAACTTCTAGCAGAGGCGACGGACCCCGCGTTGCGCCGAACGCTTGAAGGCCTGCTGAAGTCCGCGCGGCGCGATCTCGCGATGCTGGAATCGACGGAGTTCGGCGCCGAGGAATCGCCGCTCGAAGCGCGCCGGCGCCGGAACGGCGATGCGCAATCAACCAGGCAATGGTTTCAACCCGGGTTCGAAGCGTCGTCGCATCCCTACATGCTGCTCGATCCGGCGCCCGGCCTGCTGATCGTCGACATCAACGACGCCTACGCCCAGGCCACTCTCACCAGACGCGAGGACGTGGTCGGCCGCTCGCTGTTCGAGATCTTTCCGGACAACCCCGACGACGTACTCGCCGACGGCGTCAGCAACCTCTACACCTCGTTGCGGACCGTGGTGAAGACCGGCCAGGCACACGCCATGGCGATCCAGCGCTATGATATCCGTGATCCCGACGGTCAATTCGTCGAGCGTCACTGGCAACCGGTCAATTCGCCGATTCACGACAGGGATGGCGTCCTGATCTTTCTATTGCATCATGTCGAGGACGTGACCGCGGACGTGCTGTCGCCGGCGGGGCGGGAACAGGCATCGCCCGGTCCGGATCATCCGTCGACGTGAAACTCGACGTTGACCTGTCCGCTGCCGCTGGACGGAAAGTAGTCGCAGAGCTGCTCGGCGGCGCCGTGAAAACCGTCCCAGCCGAGCGCTGCAAACAGCATGATGGTATCGGCCATGCCGCCCTCGCCGTTGCACTTGACGGCGTAGTCCGGAAGCATGTCGATGAACTCGCGATAACGGCGCTGTTGCCACAGCTCGAGCACGCGCAGATCGACCTGGCGGTTGAATTCACTCGCCACCGACGTCCATGCCTCCGGCCCGAGCTGCTTGTTGGGCCAGAGCCGGTGCGACAGCGATCCCGAGGCGAGAACCGCCACCCGTTCGCCTGACCGTTCGATCGCGCGACGCGCCGCCTCACCGAGAAGGCGGCTCTCCTCCAGCGAGGTGAACAGCGGCGAGGCGACCGAGACCACCTTGGCCCAGCCGTCGGGGTTCATGTAGTGCATCGGCACGATGGTGCCGTATTCGAGGCCGAGGCTCGCGACCTTGTGGGCGATGACATTGAGGCCGGCCTCGCCGGCCTGTTTCGCGATCGCTTCGGCGAGCGCGGTATCTCCCGGCAGGTCGTAGCGCAGATCCTGGATCATCTGCGGGGCTTCGTGGCTGGTGAACGACCCCTGATGGTGCGGATTGGCATTGATGTGATAGCCGAAATTCGACAGCCAGTGCGTATCGAACACCACGAAGGTCGAGACGCGGCGGTCCTTGGCGCGGCGGCCGAGTTCGCGTAGCGCGCGCACCGCGCCCGCCCGCGCCGACTTGAGCGGACTACCCTCGACCTCGGACAGCATCAGCGATGGGACGTGGCTGACCTTGGCGGCAAGAACGAGCTGTCCCATCGAATTCCTTTCCTCGGCGCTATTGGCCGCTGCGGAACGCTTGTGCGATCCGGAGCAGCAGCACGATCGACACGTTGCCCTTGCCCACCTCGATCTGGGCAATGTAGCGCTCGGAAATGCCGGACCTGCGGGCGAGTTCCCGGCGCGACATCCCGCGGAGCATGCGCGTGTCGCGCACGCGTTCGCCGAGCTGGGCGAGAAATTCGCTTTCCGAATAACCGAACGCTTCGCCGGGCGCAGCTGCCTGCGCGGCAAAGCCGGAGGGCGCTTTCGCCCGCATTTGGGGTTCGCTGTTTGCCACGGTTCAGCCCTTACGGCCGGCATGGTCGCCCACGCGCCCGGGCGGCCGCATTGACGCGGATCAATTCACCCACCCCACCCAGGGGCGAACTGCCCGGCTCTCTCCCCGCGTGTCAGCGCACCGCGAACGGGGCCTGATAGGGCCGCCCGAACGGCACGCCGTTGCTCACGGTCTGCACCGGCTTGAGCAGCGCCTTGCCCTCGCGCTTGTTGTTGCGGGTGTCGACGAACGTGACCGGTCCCTCCACCAGTTCCATGATCGCGACGTCGCCGGGCGCGCCGATCTGCAAGGTGCCGATCTTCGGCGCGCGGTTGATGATCTTCGCCGGCGTCGATGTCGCCATCGCCACCACCTGCTCCAGCGAAAAGCCGAGCGTCATGAACTTGCTCATCACGTTCGGAAGGTACGGCATGCCCGGCGAATTGCCGGAATAGACATGGATGTCGGACGAGATGACGTCAGGCCCGCAGCCGCCGGGGATCGCCACTTCGGCGACGGTGAAGTCAAAGCTGCCGCCGCCATGGCCGACATCGAACATCACGCCGCGCTGCTTGGCCGCGAGCGCTGCTGGCAGCAGCTTGCCGTCCTGCACGATGTTGGTGAAGGCGCCGCCGATATTCGGCGCGCCGGAATAGGCGTGGGTCAGCACGTCGCCGGGCCGCAGCAAATCGAGAATTCCCGACATCAGCTCTTTGGTTTCGACGCCGCCGATATGCACCATCATCTTGGCCGGCCAGCCGCACATCTCGCAGGCCTTGATCGCGCGCTTCAGCGGCTCCAGGCCATGCTTTGCGATCACATTCTCCGACATCCGCACCTTGACGCCGAGCAGGAAATCCTGATTTTCCGCCAGCGCCATGGCGCAGGCCTCCATCTGGGCGTGATCGATATTGTAGAGTTCGGCGACCGGGAATCCCGACAGCCCGTGATTGGCGATGTGGACGAACGCATAGATCCGGGTCCGCGATTGCGCCACGATGTAGCGGCGCAACGCCGCGAGGTTGTTGACGCCGGCATCGCCGGCCGAAACCGTCGTGGTGGTGCACTGAAACTGCGCCAGTTCGTCGGCGGGAATCCCGATCGCCGAGCCATAGGGGTAAACGTGGCTGTGCAGGTCAATCAGGCCGGGCGTGACCAGTTTGCCCGATGCGTCGAGCGTCTTCGCCGCCCGCGCGGCCGGAATTTCCGGCTCGATCGCCTCGATCATGCCCCAGCGGATGCCGATGTCGCGTTTGCCCCGCAGCGACTGGCTGGGATCGATCACGTCGCCGCCCTTGATCACGAGGTCGAACTTGTCGTTCGGACCCAT
>JBAQER010000574.1:0-5901 GCA_049286845.1 Bradyrhizobium sp. | reverse complement strand
GGAATCCGCGCCGCTTCCGGAATCGGCTTGGGAATAGCGCCCTGCCGGGTTATCGTGGGTGAGGGGGCGGAATGTGACCGAGTTCAGTTTTTTTGCACGCACTGCGGACTTCAGCGTAGCCGAGATTGTCTCAATGACAGGGGCGGAGCCGTGTGAGGGCGCCGACCTCTCGCGTCGGCTGACCGGCATCGCGCCGATCGATCAGGCAGGCGCTGGCGACCTGAGCTTCGTTTCCGAAGCCAGATTCGCCGCAGCGTTGAAGTCGACCCAGGCCGGAGCCGTGCTGACGACCGAGCGCTTCGCAAAGCACGCCCCTGATGGTGTTGCGGTGCTGCTCGCACGCAAGCCATATGACGCTTTTGTCACGATCGCACGCAATATCTACAGCGCTGCGCTGCGACCGACATCGACATTCGGCGCCGTTGGCGTCTCGCCGGGCGCAATGGTGCATCCCTCGGCGCAGCTGGCGGACAACGTCACGGTCGATCCGTTCGCGGTGATCGGGCCGTCCGCCAGGATCGGGGTCGGCACGCTGATCGGCGCCCACGCCGTGCTCGGCCCGGGCGTCCGGATCGGCAATGATTGCGCGATCGGGGCCAACTGCTCGGTCGCCCATGCGCATATCGGCGACCGCGTCATCATCCATCCCGGATGCGATATCGGTCAGGACGGCTTCGGCTACTTGCTGAATCCCGCGGGACATACCAAGGTTCCGCAGATCGGCAGCGTCGTCATTCATGACGACGTCGAGATCGGCTCGGGAACACGGATCGACCGCGGCGGAATTCGCGACACCGTGATCGGCGAGGGAACCAAGATCGATAACCTTTGCCAGATCGGGCACAACTGCATCGTCGGCCGCCATTGCATCATCGTCGCCCAGTCCGGCCTCAGCGGCAGCGTGACGCTGGAGGATTTCGTGGTGCTCGGGCCGCGCACCGGCATCATTCCGCACATCACCGTCGGCAAGGGCGCGATAACGGCATCAAGATCCACCATTTACGAGAACGTTCCCGCGGGCGAGTTCTGGGGCGGCTTTCCGGCCAAACCGAAAAAGCAATGGTTGCGCGAAGTGATCGCCCTCGAGCAGTTCGCGGCGCGGCCACGCAAGAAATCCGCGGACCGCCCGGACGAGACCTGACCGCCGCCGGCGGACGGTTCAAATTCGAAGGAAAATGCTCGAATCTTTCGCAATCTTCCACTTGGCGAGCCGCAAAAAATCGGCATTGTGCGGCGATGACCCAGCAAGCACAGACCAAGGCCAAGGCCGGCGCCATCATCGTCCCGGTGACGCTGTTCGAGCAGAACTGCACGCTGATCTGGTGCGAAGCCACCAGAAAGGCTGCCGTGATCGACCCCGGCGGCGACGTCGATAAGATTCAGGCCGCGATCAAGCAATCGAATGTATCGGTCGAAAAGATCTGGCTGACTCACGGCCATATCGACCATGTCGGCGGCGCCGCCGACTTGCGCGACGCGCTGGGGGTCGAGATCATCGGGCCGCACATCGCCGACAAGTTCCTGCTCGACAACGTCGTCACCAGCGGCGCACGTTTCGGCATGACCGGCGTGCGCGATTTCGCGCCGGACCGCTGGCTCGATGAAGGCGACCGGGTTTCGATCGGCGAATTGAGCTTCGACATCCTGCATTGCCCCGGCCATTCGCCGGGCAGCGTGGTGTATTTCAGCAAGGAGATGCGCTTCGCGATCGTCGGCGACGTGCTGTTCAACGGCTCGGTCGGGCGCAGCGACATTCCCGGCGGCAATCACGCCACGCTGATCAAGTCGATCACCGACAAGCTGCTGCCGCTCGGCGACGATGTCGGCTTCATCTGCGGCCATGGCCCGGGATCGAGCATCGGCCAGGAGCGGATGACCAATCCGTTCCTCACCGGCGAGATGTGAGATTTCGCCAGCCTGAATCCAGGCTGCGAATCCGCCGCGGCAGATCGTCGAGGTCGAGCGGCTTGCCGCCGTCAGCTATTTCATCAGGCCGGCGGCGGTGAGTGCGCGGGTGATGACGCCGCCGACGTCGATGCCGCGGCGGCGCGGTTGCGGCGGCGGCTCGGAAGCGCGCTTGAGCGTCGTCAGCGGCCACAGCACCTTTGTGAGATCCGGCGCGCGCTCGGGCACCGGCAAGGCCGCCGGAGCGGTCTTTGCGGCTTGCTTTGCAGTTTCCTGCGCGGCGGCCTTCGCCGCCTCCTTGGACTGACGAATCCAGTTGGTGAGGCCGAAGAAATTCGCGATGTGATACGACGACGAAATTCCCGCCTCGATCAGGAACGCGCCCTGTGCGCCATAGCGCTCGTCATTGTCGCCGACGCCGAGCGGCGTGCCGTGGGCCATGTCGGTGATGGTGTAGGATTCGACCGTGGTTTCGCCATCCGCGTTCCACCAGACCTGGCGTGGGTAGCCGTCGACGGTCGACTCGGACATCGGCGCCGAAGGCAGTTGATGCACATCGAGCCACTGTTTGACGATCTCGTCGGCATTGGCGGGGTTGACGGTGCGATCGGCGCTGCCGTGCCACACCGAAAGCTTCGGCCAGGGACCTTTGTGATCGGAAGCGCTGCGCACGAGATCGCCCAATTCGCCGGGCGGGCGGGATGGCGACTGGAACATTCCGCTCAGCGCTTCGCGCATGTTGGTCGCAACGCCATAGGGCAGTCCGGCGATGATGGCGCCGCCCGCGAATATTTCGGGATAGGTGGCCAGCATGACCGATGTCATGGCGCCACCGGCGGAAAGCCCGGTGACGAAGATGCGTCGCGCGTCGATGCCGATATCAACCGCCATCCGCGCAATCATCTGCCGGATCGAGCAGGCTTCGCCGCTGTCGCGCGCGGTGTCTTCCGGGTTGAACCAGTTGAAGCAGCCGTTGGCGTTGTTCGTTGCCTGCTGCTGCGGCATCAGCAACGCGAAGCCGTAATGTTTCGCCAGCGTGGACCAGCCGGCGCCGAGATCGTAACGGGCTGCGGTCTGCCCGCAGCCATGCAGAACGACCACCAAAGCGGGCGCCGGAGGGCAGTGATCGGGCACGAACGAAAACATCCGCAATCCGCCCGGATTGGAGCCAAAACCGGTGGTTTCGACGAGGGGGCTGCCCTGGGCCGGCCGGAGGATTCGTCCGAAATCTCCCAAGCCATTGAAACCGTTCAGCTTGGGCAGGCGACGCAGAAATTCGACATTAGCGGCGAGGGACACCGGCAGCTCCTTGGACAGAGAGGCTTATTAAACCCATCAAGACCAGATAATTGCTGCAGTGCGAAATAAAAAGACCGTGTGCTGTCAACCTTTTAACAGCAAATTGCTTAACCGGCGCGCCGCATCCACGTCAGAAATGTGGCGCAGGCGGCGATCGACAGCACGAACAGTGCCGAGGCGGCAAATAGCGCCAGCCGCGGTGAATCAGCGGCCTCCACGGCAAAGAACATCGCGCCGATCGCAGCGACCCCGGCGGCGTTGGCGATTTGCGCCGTGGTGCCATACATCCCCGAGCCGGAGCCGGCGCTGACCGGCTTCACGGTGGAAAGCACCGCGCTCGACAACGGCGCCATCACCAGCCCCTGGCCATAACCGAAAATGGTCAGCACCAGCGCCAGCAATGTCGCGCCGGGTGCTGCGACCCACGCGACCGTAGCGACGAGCACCGTGAGACCGGCGATCTGCACCGCGCAGCCCTCGATCAGCACCAGCGTGCCGCGATGCCGCGCCCGCGCGGCGCTGTGTCGCGTGGCGATGACGAAAGCCAGCGCCAGCGGCAGGAATACCAGCCCTGCCCGCAGCGGCGGAATTTGCAAGGTCCTCTGCATGAACATGGTCGTGACCAGATAGAACGACAGGTTGGCGAAGAAGAAAAAGAACACCGCGCAGAGACCGCGCATGAACGCCGCGTCGGAGAGCAGCGCAAGGTCTATCAGCGGCATGCCGCCGCGGCGCGCCACTCTCCGTTCCAGCCGCAGGAATCCGGCAATGATGGCAACGCCCAACGCCATTGCCAGCCAGACCTCGGGCGCCCAATGCAAATCGTGACCGAACAGCAGCGGCCCGATCAGGCACAACAAACCGGCGAACAGCACAATGGCGCCGGGAATATCCAGCCTCGTGCCGGCGCGGCGCGGCACCGACGGCATGATGCGCAAGGCCGCAGCCATGATGACGAGCCCGCACGGCACGTTGACGAAGAACACCGCGCGCCAGCCGAACCCGGCCAGATCCAGCGTCACCAGCACGCCGCCGAGCAGGAAGCCGGCGGCGCCCGCCAGCCCGAGCACGATGCCGTAGATGCCGAAGGCACGCTCGCGCGAGGAATCCGCAAACAGCAAATGCAGGGTGGCGAGCACCTGCGGCACCATCAGCGCCGCGGTCGCGCCTTGCGCCAGCCTGGCTGCGATCAGTTCAGAACCGGATTGCGCCAGCCCGCACCACAACGAGGTCACGGTGAAGCCGGCAACACCCGCCAGAAAGACATTTTTTGTGCCGTAGATATCGCCAAGCCGGCCGCCGGTGACCACCAGCGTGGCATAGGCGATCAGATAAATCGCGATCACAGCCTCGATCTGCGCTGAGCTTGCATGCAATTCGGCAGCGATGGTGGGTATCGCCACGTTGACGATGAAAGCATCGACGCCGAACATGAACTGGGCGGCGACCACTATCGCGAGTACCCACCAGCGGCGCGATGAATCGATATTGGCTGCGACGATCTGGTGCATGGGGATGTGCCCGGTCCGAAATTGACTGCCGCGTGTGATCGCAGCTTTCGGTCACCTCGGCGATTACCTCCGAGGTAAGGAATTTGGGCGGCGGTACGTGTTCGAATGGACCGAGGACTGCTTCAACAAGCGCTATAACGAGGACACGCCGACCGACGGCTCAGCCTGGCTGGAAGGCGACTGCAGCAAACGGATGGCGCGTGGCGGCACCTGGGACTGGTCGGCCAACATGCTGCGCGCAGGCTACCGCGATGGCGCGATGGCGTATCTCGGCCACAGCTTTCGCGTGGTGCGGACGCTGAACGCGCAGCCGTGATGCCGGCTGCACGTTTGCGGGCGCCTCAGTATCGGGCGACGACCGGTCGATCGGCTCCGAATTTGTAGGAAATGCCGGCGCGCAGCACCTCGATGGCCTGGCGGCCGCGATGCTCCGAATACGGCAGGTTGCCCGGCACGGTCGACGAGAACGTGACCGTGTCCTGCACCTTGCCGAAATCGTAGTGCAGATATTCGAGCCGCCCGATCCAGTTCGGGCCCCACGGCATCCATTCCGCGCCGGCGCCGATGACGCCGCCGAAATGATGTGACGGCGTTGTCGTCGATTCGGTCATGGACAATCCGGCCTGGGCGGACACCGTCGTCGCGGTTCGCTCCAGCCGTTCCCACGCGAGGCCGCCGGTCGCATAGAGCAGTACGGTTTCTGCGGGCAGCCAGCCCAGTCGTGCGCGAGCGGTCGCGAGGTATTTCACGCGGTCGCCGAGCACGCTGGTTTCCGTAAAGCCGGGAAATCCGTTGGTTCCAACGATGGTCGCGGAATTTCCCTGAAGGCCGCTCAGGCTGAAGTCGACCTCGAGACCGGTCACGACCCGGCTGTATTGCCAATTGTAGCCGGTATGTCCGCCGGCGACCCAACCGCGCGACTTGATCCCGGCGGCCTGCGCGACCGTGACGAAGTTCAGGACCTGGGAGAAGTCGTTCTCCTTCCAGCCATAGCCGCCATGCGCACCGAGATAGAATCCGGCCCAGCTCATCGCCGCAGCCGGCATTTCCGGCGCCTTGGCGTAACTTGCCGGCGCCGCCGCGGCCGGATCGCCGAACCTGTAGGACAGGCCGGCGCGTACGATGTCGAGATGGTGGTTGCCGGCAGACGACGGCACGAAGATATCGGTGTTGATCAGGCTGGAGG